>DAONOU010000277.1:0-3359 GCA_035409265.1 Arachnia sp.
TGTGCCAGGAACTCGACGGGGAGCCGATGGTCGGCGCGCTGGCGGGCACCTCGGCGATGACGGCGCGGCTCACCATGGGCTACCGCGAGGCGACCGCCGAGGCCGACTCCCTCCTCGGCAGGGTCGGGGAGACGATCACCGGCCACGAGTTTCACCGCACCGCCGCCGATCCCGGCGAGACCGCCGCCTGGCTGCTTGACGGCCGTCGCGACGGCGTGGCCACCCCGACGCTGCACGCGTCCTACCTGCACGTCCACTGGGCTGGGAACCCGCACCTGGCAAGGCGTTTCGCCGACGCGGTGCGCGAGTACGCGGAGCGTGGGCTCGACCTGAACCACCACGGGGACAGCGACCTCGCGCCCGGGCTGGTGGACTTCGCGGTCAACGTGCGCCAACCGTGGACGCCCGGGTGGCTGGTCGAGGCGATCACTCGCGACGCCGACTGGGCCTCCTACCCGGATCCCGCGCCGGCGCGCGCCGCGATCGCCGCGCACCACGGGGTGCCCGAGGACATGGTGCTCCCGGTTGCCGGCGCCGCGGAGGCGTTCACGCTGATCGCGCGCGCCATCCCGGGCGAGGCGCTGATCCTCCACCCGCAGTTCACCGAGCCCGAGGCCGCCCTCCTCGCCGCGGGACGGCGCCCGCAGCGGCACATCCTGAGGCCGGACGACGGCTTCAGCCTCGACCGCGCCGCGGTCCCCGCCGCCGACCTCGCCGTCGTCGGCAACCCCACCAACCCGACCGCGGTCCTCCACCCGCGCGAGGCGCTCCTCGCCCTTCGAGCCGGCACGCTGGTCGTCGACGAGGCCTTCCTCGACGCCGTCCCCGGCGAGCCCGAGACGCTGATCGCACCCGAGATGCCGGGCCGGCTCGCGCTGCGCTCCCTCACCAAGACCTGGGCGATCGCCGGCATCCGGGCGGGGTACGTCGTCGGCGACCCGACCCTGATCGCCCGGCTCCAGGCTCAGCAGCCGCCGTGGTCGGTGTCCACGCCCGCCATCGCGGCCACCGTCGCGTGCCTTTCCCCCGAACGCCGTGGCGAGGCGGAACGCCTCGCCGCCGACGGCGCCGCGGCCCGCGAGGACCTGGCCGGCCGCCTCCGTGCCGCCGGCCTCGACCCCGTCGGCGGTGCGGCCCCGTTCGTCCTCGTGGAAACCGCGGGCATCGCTCCCGGATCCCTCCGCGAGCCCTTGGCCGCGCGCGGCTACGCTGTTCGTCGCGGGGAGTCGTTCCCCGGCCTCGGCCCCACCTGGCTGCGCCTCGCGGCCCGCACCTCCGACCACCACGCAGGGCTCGTCGCGGCCCTCCTGGACATCAAGGATCAGCAATGCAGCAAGAACTGACTCCCGGCGAGGTCGTCCTGGTCGGCGGCGGCCCGGGCGATCCGGACCTGCTCACCGTCGCGGGCCTGCGTGCCGTCCAGCAGGCCGACGTCGTCGTCCACGACCGCCTCGGGCCGGTCAGCTCGCTGGACGAGGTCAACCCTGCCGCGGAGCTGGTCAACGTCGGCAAGATCCCGCGCGGCGCGTTCACGCCGCAGGAGGAGATCAACGCCATCCTGATCGACCGGGCGAAGAGGGGCCTGCGCGTCGTGCGGCTGAAGGGCGGTGACAGCTTCGTCTTCGGCCGTGGGGGAGAGGAGTGGCAGGCGTGCGCCGAGGCCGGCGTCCCCGTCCGCGTCATCCCCGGCGTCACCTCGGCCGTCGCCGTGCCTGCCCTGGCCGGCATCCCGGTCACGCACCGCACGCTGTCGCAGGGCTTCACCGTCGTCTCCGGTCACGTCCCGCCGGGGGACCCGCGCAGCCAACTCGACTGGAAGGCCCTCGCCGCCACCAGCACGACGCTCGTGCTCCTCATGGCCGTGAAGTGCCTGCCGGAGATCACCGCGGCCCTCATCGACGGCGGCCTCCCCCCCACGACCCCCGCGGCCATCGTCGCCGACGGCTCGACGGAGACGCAGCGCTCCTGGACCGCCACCCTCGCTGACATCGCTGCGGTATCCCAGGCGAACAACGTCCGCCCGCCTGCCATCGTCGTGATCGGCGACGTCGCGGGCCTCGTACTTCCCTAATTCCACATGTAGTGGTTGACGATCTCTCTGGTCTCCACATATAGTTCCCGAAGCACGTGGTTCCGCCCGCCATCCCGGTGGGCGGCTAAGAGGGAATCCGGTGAGAATCCGGAGCTGCCCCGCAGCGGTATGCGAGAACGACCGCCGTCATCAGCACTGGGAGAAGAGATCCTGGGAAGCGACGGCCAGTAGGTGCCGAGAGGCGCGCTCGCGAGTCCGAAGACCTGCCACGAAACAGTGCTTCGAGGGAAGACAACAATGAATACCGTTTCCATTCGCGTGCAGAAGCGCGACGGATCCCTGGTCGACTACGACGGCGCCGAGGTCGCCGCGTCCATCGCCGACGCGGCCCGCGGCCTCGACGACGAGCTCACCCGCGCGGTGCAGCTGCAGTCCGAGGTCGAGATCACGCTATTCGACAGGATCGGCACCGACCAGCTCGACGACGCGGTCATCCACGTCGCGCTCGCCAACGTCAAGGACGACCCGGCCTACGACACCATCGCCGCGCGGCTGCTCACCAAGAAGCTGTACAAGCAGGTCTTCGGCGACACCCACGACCTGTTCGGCGACGGCGCGCCCGAGACCATCCGGCAGCTGCACGCCCTGCACTTCCCTGGCTACGTCGAGCGCGCGGTGCGCGCCGGGCTGCTCGCGCCCGAGCTGGCCACGTCCTTCGACCTCGAACGGCTCGCCGCGGCGCTCGCCCCCGAGCGCGACGACCTCCTGCGCTTCATCGGCGTCCAGACCATGCGCAACCGCTACATGCTCACCGACGAGGCGCGCCGCCCCGTCGAGGTGCCCCAGTTCTTCTGGATGCGGGTGGCCATGGGCCTCTCCCTCAATGAGGCCGATCCCACCGCCGTCGCGCTGGAGCTGTACGAGGCGATGAGCCGGCTGCTGTACCTCGCGGCGGGCTCCACGCTCGTCAACGCGGGCACCCGCTACGCGCAGCTGTCGAACTGCTTCGTGATGCAGATGGACGACGAGATCGAGCACATCGCCAAGTCCATGCGCGACGTGATGTGGCTGACCAAGGGCACTGGCGGCATCGGCCTGTCGATGTCGAAGCTGCGCAGCGAGGGCTCGCCGATCCGCAGCAACAACACGACCTCGACCGGCCCGATCCCGTTCATGCACACGATCGACTCGACGCTGCGGGCGGTGTCGCGCGGCGGCAAGAAGTTCGGCGCGCTGTGCTTCTACATGGAGAACTGGCACCTGGACTTCCCGCAGTTCCTGGACCTGAAGCAGAACTCCGGCGACCCCTACCGCCGCGTCCGCACCG
>DAONOU010000278.1:0-3329 GCA_035409265.1 Arachnia sp.
CCACTCAGCCGGCTCCGACCATCACCGATACCGCGCTCGATGCTCTGGAGAGTGAAATCCGAGTTCAGTCGGACCCCATGCGCTGGGAGGCAGTCTCCGTCGGCGAGGCCATCACCCCGGAGCCGCCGACCGTGCCTTCGCCGGCGCTGGCTCCCTCATTGGGCCGCTGACCATGACGATCGCGATGGACGAGTTCTGCTCACCAAGCCCATGCGACAGCGTTGCTCTGTCGACGCGTCGCTTGCACGACCTCAAGGGGAACGGTGCCTGCGCCTCCTTGTTGCTGCGAGCGGTCGGTGTCGGACCTGCCAGGCCTCACCGCGCACAGGAGGGAGCCGAACCTGTTCCTGCACGCGTCCCTCTCCGCTGGCTCGCCAGTGATCCCGGTGCGGGCTCCGCCTATGCTGAAGGGCAGCGATGGACGCGAGATCCGCGCGGATCTCGGGTTCGGAGCGATTCCCCACGTATTCCCCACGGCAAGGTGATTCAATGGCTACGGCCCATCAAAACTCCTTGTCAGAGGGCCATTCGCTTTGGATAGAAGAGAGCTTCAACTCCTCTCGCGCGCACGGACGAACCCCAGCTGACACGGCGATACACCGAATCAGCTGGGGTTTCGTCGTTGTGTGGCCCACGAAGGCGCCATGTCGGCGGAATGGGTGGTGACTCGAGACGCTCGATACGATCCGCACCCAGACCGGCGTGACATATCCCCGGGAGGAAACAGAAATGAGCAGCCCGTATCGCGTAGGCGTCGTCGGCGGAGGGTGGCGGGCGCAGTTCTTCCTGCGGCTCGCCGCCACGCTGACGGAGAGCTTCGAACTCGTCGGGGTGGCCGCCCGCCGGCCCGAGGCCCGCGAGCGGCTCACCGACGCCTACGGCGTCCCCGCCTACGAGACCGCCGGGGAGTTGGTGAGGGGCGCCGCCCCCGACTTCGTCGTCGTCTCGGTCTCGGCCGAGAGCAATGCGGCCGTCACCGCGGAGGTGGTGGCGGCCGGCGCCAAGGCGCTCGCCGAGACGCCCCCGGCGCCGACGATGGACGGGCTGCGGCGGATGTGGGCCGACCTTCGGGCCCCTGAACGGGTCCAGGTCGCCGAGCAGTACCTGCTCATGCCCGGCCACGCCGCGCGGCTCGCGGCCGTGCGCCGCGGCGTGATCGGCGAGCCGACATCCGTGCATGTCTCCTCGACCCACGGCTACCATGCGGTCTCCCTCATCAGGGGTCTCCTGGGCGTCGGTGAGGAACCGGCCGTGATTCGCGCCACCCGACACGAGGCCCCGCTCGTCGATCCCCTGACCCGCTCCGGGTGGACCGACGACCCTCAGCCGCGCACGGCGGCGAACACGATCGCCACCCTGGACTTCGGCGATCGGCTCGGGCTCTACGACTTCACCGACAATCAGTGGCACAACCGCCTCCGGCACCGGCGCATCCTCATCCGCGGCACGCGGGGCGAGATCGAGAACGACTCGGTGCTCCGGATGACCGGCCCGCGGAAGATCGTCACGTCGTCCCTGGTGCGTTCGCACTTGGGGCACGACCTCAATCTCGACGGATTCGAGACCGAGGGCATCCACCTGGACGGAGAGTTCCTCTTCGAGAACCCGTTCCTCGGCCACCGGCTGATGGACGAGGAGATCGCGATGGCCTCCCTGATGGCCGCCACCGGCGAGTGGGCGGCCGACCGGGCTCCGGCCCCGTACCCGTTGAGGGAGGCCATCCACGACGCCGTGCTCGGGCTCGCCATCGACGAGGCGGCGGCGACGGGGGCTGCGGTCGACACCCGCGACGCGGGGCGGGGTGCCGTGAACTAGCGCGGTAGGGACGCTACGGGCTCATCTTGTTTCCTGGGGAAAAGACTTGTTATGCTCAGGACAGTGAAAGCGCGCTGCCGCGCGTGGTGACTCGTTCGAAGGAGAACCCATGTCCCGTCTGGAAGACCACGCGCCGAGCCTGCGCACCGTTCCCATCGAGTACCGGCCGGAGCTGCGCTGGTGGCTGGCGGAGGGCCTGCACACGGACCGGACGCTGCGCTCGGAGATCGAGGCCGCGCACCGGCTCGGCTTTGGCGGCATGGAGTTCCTCGCCATGGACGAGGGCGCCATCGACCACGCGCGCTACGGCTGGGGGTCCGAGGAGTGGGTGCACGACTCGGCCATCGTCGTCGAGGAGACCACAGCGCGGGGCATGTCGGTGAGCTTCACGTCGGGGACGAACTGGTCGAACGCGAACCTGCCGACGATCGACCCCGACCATCCTGCCGCGGCGAAGGAGCTGAACTTCGTCACCGCCGACGCGCGCCGGGGCGCCGGGTTCAGCGGCCCGCTCCCACGCATCGACCTGAACGCCGAGCGCGACACCGGCCACCTGCCGGGAACCCGCGTGGCGCCGAAGCGGCAGCACCTCGAGGCGGTCGTCGCCGCCCCGATCATCGGGGAGAACACGCTCGACGCGACGTCGGTCGTCGACCTCACGGACCGTGTCGTCGGCGAGGAGCTCTCGTGGGAACCGGAGGACGGGCGCACCTGGCGGCTGTTCGTGTTCTGGTCCCACGGCACGGGCCAGACGGCCGACCCGTCCGCCACGACCAACTACACCGTCAACTACCTCGACCGCGACGGCGTGGACGCCGTCATCGACTACTGGTCGTCGACCGTCCTGACCCCGCAGCTGCGGGAGCAGATCGCGAGGAACCCCCGCGCGCAGATGTACATGGACTCGCTCGAGCTGACCATCTGGGGTGAGGGAGGCCTGTTCTGGGGGCACAGCGTGCGCGACGAGTTCCGCCGTCGGCGCGGCTACGACATCGCCCCGTGGCTGCCGTTCCTCGTCCGCGAGGTCTTCATGATGGCCGCCAACACCACCTGCTCGGCAAGCAGTACTCGTCCGAGACCGGCGCGACCACCCGCAACCACATGCTCGACCACCGCTTCTACGACCAGATCATCAACACCCAGCTCGCCGCAGGCGTCACCAAGACGGTGCTGCACGGCTGGGCCAGCGTTGCCGGCGCGGAGGACGTCACCGAGTGGCCGGGCCACGAGGGCATGTGGCCCATGTTCTCCGAGCGGTTCGACCTGCGGCAGCCGGCGTGCGAGTTCTACCCGCTCTGGAACGACGCGATCGGGCGCTACCAATACCTCCTGCGGCAGGGGAGGCCGCGCATCGACATCGGCATCCTGCGCACCGACCACTTCGTCGACAACATGTCCGGCATGATCCTCGTCGACGCCGACGGGAACCGGATCGCCGACGAGGTCCTGTACGGCAGCCACTGGATGCGCGACCGGCAGAACCACTGGTGGCAGGACCTCGGCATGCAGGACGC
>DAONOU010000279.1:0-1164 GCA_035409265.1 Arachnia sp.
CCACGTGCGTGACGTGGACGCCCGTGAGCTCCTCCGCGGACGCGCGGACCTCCGCCCCCTGCTCCACGGTGTTCCCGGTGTCGACGAGCAGGGCTCCGTCGTCGCCGACGATCAGGCCGACGTTGACGCGGTGAGGTTCCAACGCCGCGACGAACACGCGGTCGGCCACGGGGGTCCAGGTCACTGACATGGGAACATCCTAAGCAACGGTATGCTGGCACTCGACATCGACGAGTGCCAGGCCAGGAGGTGACATGCTCGACGACCGCAAGCTCGAGGTGCTGCGCGCGATCGTGACCGACTATGTCGCCAGCCGCGAGCCCGTCGGCTCGAAGGCCCTCGTGGAACGGCATCGGCTCGACGTCTCCGCCGCCACCGTGCGCAACGACATGGCGGCGCTGGAGGAGGAGGGCTACATCACGCAGCCCCACACCAGCGCCGGCCGCATCCCCACCGACAAGGGCTATCGCCTGTTCGTCGACAGGCTGGCGCAGATCAAGCCGCTGTCGTCCGCGGAGCGCACCGCCATCGCGGCGTTCCTCAACGGGACGGGCGATGTCGACGACCTCATGGCCCGCACGGTGCGGCTGCTCGCGCAGCTCACCCGCCAGGTGGCCATCGTGCAGTACCCGGTGGCGCAGCGCGCCGTCGTCCGCCACGTCGACCTCGTGCCGCTCACCACGCACCGCCTGCTCGTGATCGTCGTCCAGTCCACGGGGCGGGTCGACCAGACGATGCTGGAGATCGCCAACCTCGACGACGACCGCCTGCAGGGCGTCCGCTCCCGGATCGCGCAGGCCATCGTCGGACGCACGGCCGCGGAGGCGGCCGGCGTTCTCGGGGTGCTGTTGGAGTCGATCGCGCCGGAGGACCGCCCGTTCGCGGGGCCGGTCCTCGCCGCGGTGCTCGAGGCGATCGCCGCGGAGCCCGCCTCCCAGGTGGTCGTGGCCGGCGTCCCGAACCTGGCTGGCGGCGTGTTCGAGGCGAACCTCCGCCCGCTTCTCGAGGCGCTCGAGGAGCAGGTCGTCCTGCTCCGGCTCCTCGGCGAGTCCGCGGGCGAGGATGTGACGGTGCGGATCGGGCAGGAGAACGCGGCGCAGCCCTTCCAGGGCAGCAGCGTCGTCGCCACCGGATACGGCGCCGACTACGGCTCGAGCCTCGGCG
>DAONOU010000279.1:1174-3307 GCA_035409265.1 Arachnia sp.
GGCGTCGTCGGGCCGACCCGCATGGACTATCCGTCCACCATCGCGGCCGTCAGGGCCGTGGCCAGGTACGTGAGCAGATTCCTCATCGAAGGCTGACAACGAAGAAGATATGAGCAAGGACTACTACGACATCCTCGGCGTCGAGCGCGACGCCACCCCCGAGGCCATCAAGAAGGCCTACCGTCGGCGCGCCATGAAGGTGCACCCCGACGTCGCCCCCGACGACGCGCAGGCCGCGGAGAAGTTCAAGGAACTCAGCGAGGCCTACGAGGTGCTGAGCGACCCGAACAAGCGCGCGGTCTTCGACCGCGGCGGCGACCCCATGGGTCCCGGCGGCGCGGGCTTCTCCGGCTTCGGCGGCGGGTTCGCGGGCGGCTTCGACTTCTCCAACCTCGTCGACGCCATGTTCGGCGCCGCGGGCTCCCGCGGCCCGCGCTCGCGCGTGCGGCAGGGCCAGGACGCGCTGGTGCGCGTCAGCCTGACCCTCGGCGAGGCCGTGTTCGGCGTCACGAAGCCCGTCAAGGTGCAGACCGCCGTCGTGTGCCCGAAGTGCTCCGGCAAGGGGGGCGAGCCCGGCTCCGAGCCCGTGACCTGCGGCACCTGCGACGGCAACGGCGAGGTCACCCAGATCCAGCGCAGCTTCCTCGGCGACATCCGCACCAGCCAGGCCTGCCCGACGTGCCGGGGCTTCGGCACCATCATCCCGCGGCCGTGCGGCGAGTGCTCGGGCGAGGGCCGCGTCCGCACCGCGCGGACGCTGCAGGTGAAGATCCCCGCGGGCGTCTCGACCGGCATCCGCATCCACCTGGAGGGCCAGGGTGAGGTCGGCCCGGGCGGCGGCCCCGCGGGCGATCTGTACGTCGAGCTCGCGGTCGCCGAGCACGACACGTACCGCCGCGACGGCGACAACCTCGAGATGGTCGTCACGCTGCCCATGACCGCGGCCGCGCTGGGCACCACGGTCGACGTGGCGACGCTGGAGGCCGAGTGGGAGAAGTCCGATCCCGCCGACCGCACGGTCGCCGTCGAGGTGCAGGCCGGGACGCAGTCCGGCACGCGCGTCTCGATCAAGGGCCGCGGCGTGCCGCGCCTGCGCGGGGGCGGCCGGGGCGACCTCGGCGTCACGCTGCTGGTGCAGACGCCGACCAAGCTCGACGATCACCAGCGCGAGCTGCTGCGCCAGTTGGCCGAGGCGCGCGACGAGTCCCGCCCCGCGGCCGTCGCGGCCAAGGGAAGCAAGGGCGTCTTCGGCAAGCTCTCCGAGTGGTTCTCGTGACCGACGCCCTCTTCCTCGCCGACTTCGACGACGCGGTCGCGCCCGGCGCGCGGGTCGTCGTCGAGGGCGAGGAGGCCCACCACGCGGCCGTGAAGCGGCTGACGGTGGGGGAGTCGGTGCTGCTCTCGAACGGGCGCGGCCTCGGCGTTCGCGGCGTCGTCGCGGAGGCGTCCAAGCGTTCCTTCGCCGTCGAGGTCGCCTCGGTTCTCGCCGACCCCGGACCCGCGCTCACGTGGACCGTCGCCCAGGCGCTGGCCAAGGGAGACCGCAGCGAGCTGGCCGTGCAGCTGGCCACCGAGGTCGGCGCGCGGCGCGTGCTGGCGTGGCAGGCGTCGCGCTCCATCGTGCGCTGGCAGGGCGACCGGGCGGCGAAGTCGCTCGAGCGCTGGCGGCTCACCGCGCGGGAGGCGGCCAAGCAGTCGCGCCGGCTGTGGGTTCCCGAGGTGGAGCAGGCGAGCACCGCCGTCGTCGAGTCGGCCATCGCCGCCGCGGACGTGGCGCTCGTGCTGCACGAGTCCGCGGAGACCCATATCGCCGATATCGCGCTTCCCGCCGCGGGGACCGGGCTGATCGTCGTCGGCCCCGAGGGCGGCATCTCCGACGACGAGCTCTCCCGCTTCGTCGCCGCGGGCGCTGTGCCGGTGCTGATCTCCGACGGCGTGCTGCGGACCTCCTCCGCGGCGGGCGTCGCGCTGGGTCAGCTCGACGTGATCGGAAGGCGCGCGTGAGCTTCGACGTCACCCACCGCCTGGAGGGCGCGCGCGGGCGCGCGGGCGTGATCCACACCCCGCACGGCGACATCGAGACGCCCGCGTTCGTCGTCGTCGGGACGAAGGCCACGGTCAAGTCGGTGCTGC
>DAONOU010000280.1:0-3295 GCA_035409265.1 Arachnia sp.
CAACGGCAAGACCACCACCGTCGCGCTCCTCCAGGCCGGCCTCGCGGCCGCGGGCCGGCTGGCCGGCACCATCGGCACCATCGGGTTCCGGCTGGGCGACGAGGAACTCAGGTCGGCGCGCGGCACCGTCACGACGCCCGAGTCGCCAGACCTCCAGGCGCTGCTCGCCGTCTTCGTGGCTCGGGGGGCGGAGGCCGCGCTGCTCGAGGTCAGCTCGCACGCGCTGGCGCTGTCTCGCGTCGACGGGATCGCCTTCCACGTCGCGGGCTTCCTCAACCTGGGCCGCGACCACCTCGACTTCCACCGCGACCTCGACGACTACTTCGAGGCGAAGGCGCGGCTCTTCGAGCCGGGGCGCGCGGCGACCTCCGTGATCTGGACCGACGACCCGCGCGGCCGGGAGCTCGCGGACCGCGTCCGGGCGCACGGCGAGAGCCGGCTGGTCACCGTCGGCACCGAGGACGCCGACTACCGCCTCGCCGACTACCGCGACGTCGCCCCGCTCGGCGGCGCCGCGAGGCTGGTGCGCGGCGGCGAGGAGTTCGAGCTCAGACTCGCGCTGCCTGGCCGCTACAACATGATCGACGCCGCCGTCGCCTTCGCGATGCTCGAGGCCGCGGGGGTGAGCGCCGACGCCGCGCTCCGCGGCCTCGCCGCCGCCCAGGTGCCCGGGCGCATGCAGCGCGTCGACCTCGGCGAGGGGGCCCCGGTCGTCGTCGTCGACTTCGCCCACACGCCTCAGGCCGTCGGCGCCGCGCTCGACTCGCTGGCGGCCGTCGGCCCCCTCGTCTCCGTGCTCGGCTGCGGCGGGGACAGGGACCAGGCCAAGCGCCCCGAGATGGGGGAGGCTGCCGCCTCGCGCAGCGCGCTCACCGTCGTCACCGACGACAACCCGCGCTCCGAGGAGCCCGCCGCCATCCGCGCCCAGGTCCTCGCGGGCGCCCGGTCCGTGGCGGGGGCGACGGTTGCGGAGGTCGCGGGCAGGCGGGCCGCCATCGAGGAGGCGCTGCGCCGCGCCCCGGCGGGCGGGGTGGTCGCCATCCTGGGCAAGGGGCACGAGCGGGGCCAGATCCTGGCCGACCGGGTCGCGCCGTTCGACGACGTGGAGGAGGCCGTCGCCGCGTGGCGGCGGCTCCGGGAGGAAGGAGCGCGCGGTGGATCCGAGCACGATGGGTGAGCTGGTCGAGCTGATGCAGCCGGCCGCGGTCGAGTTGGTGGGCGACGACGCCCCGATCGGCCCGGACGTGGTGATCGACAGCCGAGCGGCGACCCCCGGGTCGCTGTTCGTCGCGCTGCCGGGCGAGCGGGTCGACGGGCACGCCTTCGCGCCCGCCGCGGTCGCGAACGGGGCCACGGGCGTGATCGGCATGGCGCTGACGGACGCGCACGTCCCGCACCTCCTCGCCGCCGACTCCGTCGAGGCCCTCAGCTGGCTCGCGCGCGGCCTCGTCCGGCGGGCGCGCGCCCGCGGCACGCTCAGCATCGGCGTCACCGGCAGCTCGGGCAAGACCAGCACAAAGGACCTGATGGCCCAGGTGTTCGAGGCCGCGGGCCCGACGGTGGCCCCCGTCGGCTCGCAGAACAACGAGATCGGCGTGCCGCTGACCGCCTGCCGTGTCGCCCGCGACACCCGCTACCTCGTCTCCGAGATGGGCGCCCGCGGCATCGGCCACATCGCCTGGCTGACCTCGCTCGTCGGGCTCGACATCGGCGTGTGCCTCAACGTCGGCCGCGCGCACGTGGGAGAGTTCGGCGGCATGGAGGCCACCGCGCTGGCCAAGAGCGAGATCGTCTCGGGCCTCGCCCCCGAGGGCTGGGCCGTGCTCAACGCCGACGACCCGCTGGTGGCCGCCATGGCCGGCGCCACCCAGGCGCGCGTCGCCTGGTTCGGCGAGGGGCCGAGCCACGGGGGAGACCTGCGCGTGACGGCCCGCGACGTCGTCCTGGACCCGCTCGCCCGCGCGTCGTTCACCCTCGTGGCCGACGACGGCGGGGCGGAGCGCGCCGCCCGCGTCCGGCTGGGCGTGATCGGCCGACACCAGGTCTCCAACGCGCTCGCCGCGACCGCCGCCGGGCTCGCCGCGGGCCTGGAGGTCGACGACATCGCCGCCGCTCTGTCCGCGGCCGAGCCCCGCTCGCGCTGGCGCATGGAGCTGGAGGCCCGCGCCGACGGCGTGCTGATCCTGAACGATGCCTACAACGCCAACCCGGACTCCATGGCGGTCGCGCTCGACGCCCTCGCCAGGCTGGCGGAGACGTCCCGCGAGAGGCACGCGGGGGCCCGCGCCGTCGCCGTGCTCGGCGACATGCTCGAGCTCGGCCCCGACGCGGCGGAGCTGCACCGCGACCTCGGGCGGAGGGCCGCCGAGGCGGGCGTCGCCGAGGTGATCGCCGTCGGCGGGCTGGCCGACGAGGTGGCCGCGGGCGCCGCGGCGGGCGGGACGCTCGCCCGCGTGGCCGAGAGGGACATCGTCGCCGGTTCCCTTACTCTTAGGCCCGGCGACGTGGTGCTCGTGAAGGGCTCCCGCGGCGTCGGACTGGAGAAGGTGGCGGCCGAGCTGATCGCCCGGGACGGAGGAGCGTCGTGATCAATATCCTGCTGAGCGGCGGGTTGTCACTGATATTCGCCCTGATCGGGACGCCGCTGCTGATCCGCTTCCTCACCCGGCGCCAGTACGGGCAGTTCATCCGCGAGGACGGGCCGACGGCGCACTACGTCAAGCGCGGCACGCCCACCATGGGCGGCCTCGTCATCGTCGGCGCGGTGCTGCTGGCCTACGGGGTCACGCACCTGGTCCGGTGGCAGCCGCCCAGCCTCTCCGGCCTGCTGCTGCTCGGTCTCGCGGCGGGCATGGGCTTCCTCGGCTTCCTCGACGACTGGGCCAAGATCTCCAAGGAGCGCAGCCTCGGCCTCACGCCCCGCGGCAAGCTGATCGGCCAGTTCGGCATCGGCGCGGCGTTCGCGCTCGTCGCGCTGCACTTCCCGGACCACAGGGGCGTGACGCCCGCCTCCCCGGCCATCTCCTTCCTGCGCGACATCCCCTGGGCCGTGCTCCCGCTGATCATCGCGGTGCCGGTCATCATCTTCCTGATCTCTGCCTGGTCCAACGCCGTCAACCTGACCGACGGGCTCGACGGCCTCGCCGCGGGCAGCGCCACGCTGGTCTTCGCGGCCTACACCCTGGTCAACATCTGGCAGTACAACCAGTGGTGCGGCCGCACCTCGACCGCGGGCCCCCTCTGCTACGAGGTCCGCGACCCCAACGACCTCGCCATGGTCGCCATCGCCTTCGCG
>DAONOU010000281.1:0-3288 GCA_035409265.1 Arachnia sp.
GCGCTCACCGCATGACGTTCACCCCGCGACTGGTCGCGCTCGACATCGACGGCACCCTCGTCGACGCCGACGGACGCATGCCCGACGAGATCCATGCCGCCGTCCGCCGCGTCGTCGACGCCGGCGTCCCCGTCGTGCTGTCCACGGGACGGTCCTGGGTGGCGACGCGCCCCGTCTTCGAGATGCTCGGCCTCCCGCCGGGGTGGGCGGTGTCGGCCAACGGCGCCGTCGTCGTGACCTACCCGCCGTTCGAGGTGAGGCACGAGGTGCGGTTCGACCCGTCCGACGTCGTGCGTCAGGTCGCCGCCGTGGCGCCGCACGCGTTGATCGGCGTGCAGGACCTCAAGAGGTGGCGCGTCAGTCGCCCCTTTCCCGACGGCGAGCTGCAGGGCGAGGTGCTCGTCCAGTCGATCGACGAGCTGTCGGCGCACGAGGTGTCGCGCGTCGTCGTCCGCGAGCCGAACAGCTCCGAGCAGGTGTTCGCCGATCTCGTGGCGAAGCTCGGCCTGCACGAGGTCTCCTACTTCGTCGGCTGGTCGGCCTGGCTGGACATCGGCCCGCGGGGCGTCGACAAGGCCCACGGATTGGCGATGGTCTGCGAGGACCTGGGCATCGACCCCGCCGACGTGCTCGCCCTCGGCGACGGCCGCAACGACATCGAGATGCTGCAGTGGGCCGGCCGCGGCGTCGCCATCGGGGACGCGCCCGACGTCGTCAAGGCCGCTGCCGATGCGGTGACGGGCCTGTTCGACGAGCTGGGCACCGTCGCGGAGCTCGACCGCTGGTTCCCCCCGCGCGACTGAGGGAGGTCTCGCGCATTGGTGATCGCCGGCGCCGCAGTGGGTGCCACCTACCGCGGGTTCCCGACGTCGCCGACGTGTGGGGATAGACTTCAGCGGAATTGTTCCCTCGGTTCTTGAACGAAAGGCGCGACTGTGTCGTTGGCACCCCTTGCGCAGGACTGGGGACTTCCCCGCGTGGGCGGGCGCCCCCCGTTCTTCTCATACATCCGCGAGGTGTGGCGACGGCGCGAGTTCATCGTCACGATGGCCCGCTACCGGATGCGTTCCGAGTACGAGGTCAACCGGCTGGGCATGGCCTGGGTGGTGCTCCGGCCGCTCATCAACGCGGCGATCTACGGGCTGATCTTCGGCCTGCTCCAGGGCGGCAGCCGCCCGGACAACTTTCACGTCTTCGTCGTGATCGGCGTCTTCTTCTTCGAGTTCTTCCAGGGCTGTTTCAACGACGGCTCCAAGGCCATCACCACCAACCGCAGCCTGGTGCAGTCGCTGGCCTTCCCCAGGATGACGCTCCCGCTGGCGGCGGTGGTGGAGCGGTTCCTGCAGTTCCTCGTGATGCTGGGGGTGCTGATCCCCATCCTGGCCGTCTTCGGCTTCTACCCGAGGTGGGACTGGCTCCTTGTCGTCCCGCTGGTGATCCTGTTCACGCTGTTCAGCACCGGGGTGGCGCTCATCACCGCCCGGCTGACCGTGCACGTCTCGGACCTGTCGCAGCTGTTGCCGTTCATCAGCCGGCTGATGTTCTACACCTCCGGCGTGCTGTTCGCGGTCGACAAGGTCCTTGCGGCGCATCCGTGGGCGCTGCGGGTGTACGACTTCTATCCGCTGTACCAGGCCCTGAAGATCGCGCGGCATCACCTCATGGGGGCCGCCGCGTACCCCACCTATTACTGGGCCATGTTCGCGGGCTCGGCCGTGCTGACCTTCGCCGTCGGCGCCGTCTTCTTCTGGCGGGCGGAGGAGCGCTATGGACGAGATTAGGCCGCGGCACGCGGCGGTCGCGCAGGAACGCGCGCCGGTCGTCGTGGTCGACGACCTGCACGTGAAGTACCGCGTCTTCGCATCCGGGCGGGCGGCGAAGGGCGCGCGCAGCGGCATGCTGAGCGTCACCCGCGGCGTGCGGACGGTGCACGCGCTGAAGGGCGTGTCGTTCGTCGCGTACGAGAACGAATCGATCGGCGTCATCGGCTCAAACGGCTCCGGGAAGTCGACGCTGATGCGCACGCTGACCGGCCTGACGCCGCCCGCGGCGGGTGCCGTGTATGCGCGGTCGCGGCCGAACCTGCTCGGGGTGGGGGCGGCGCTGCTTCCCAACCTCTCGGGGTCGCGGATCATCGTCCTCGGCGGCCTGGCTATGGGCTTCACCAAGGCCGAGGTGCTGGAGCTGCGCGAGGAGATCGGCGAGTTCGCGGAGCTGGGCGACTCGCTCGACCTCCCCATGCGCACCTACTCCTCGGGAATGCAGGCCAGGCTGAAGTTCTCCATCGCCGCCGCCCGCTCCCACGACATCCTCATCATCGACGAGGCCCTCGCCGTCGGCGACCGGCGCTTCCGGAAGCGCTCGGAGGCGCGGATCAGGGAGATAGCGAAGGAGGCGGGCACCATCTTCCTGGTGTCGCACTCGATGACCTCCATCCGGGACACGTGCGAGCGCACCATCTGGATCAACAAGGGCGTGCTGGAGATGGACGGCCCCACCGACAAGGTCGTCAAGGCGTACGAGGCGTCGAAGAAGTGACCGACGAGGAGCCCCGCCCGAAGAACCCGACCAGGGCCCAGCTGCGGCAGGCGGTGCAGCCGGACGAGGTGATGGCGCGCGCCGCGGAGCACTGGACGGGGACGCTGTACATGCGGCGGCTCTCGGTCAACCTCACCTACCTCCTGGTGCGCACCTCGATCACGGCCAACGGCGTCACCGTCCTGATGATCCTCTTCGGCGTCCTCGCGGGCCCGGCGCTGCTCCTGCCCGGCATCTGGGGGCCGGTGCTCGCTGTGTTCTGCACCCAGCTGCAGATGTTCCTCGACTGCTCCGACGGCGAGGTCGCCAGGTGGCGCCGCACGTCGAGCCCGAAGGGGATCTTCCTCGACCAGATCGGCCACTACCTGGCGGAGGCGTCGATCGGGCTGTTCCTGGGCCTCAAGGCCGCGCTGCTGATCAGCGGCGGCGGCATCGCGGGCGTTGACTGGTTCTACGCGTTCCTCGGAGGGGTGCTCGCCGTCGGGATCGGCTTCAACAAGTCGCTCAACCTCATGGTGTCGGTGGGCCGGCTGAGCGCCGGGCTCGGCCCGCTCCCCGAGGGCGGGGCGGCGCGTGGGATGACCGGCGGCGGGCTGCTGGTGCGGCTGCGCCGCGCGGCCAGGTTCCTGCCCTTCCAGAAGATCTTCCATTCCATCGAGCTCACGCTGCTGACGCTGGTCGTCGGCATCTTCGCGGTGACCGGCTCCGACGAGCTGGCCGTGTGGCGCGGCTACGTGTCCGTCCTTGCTG
>DAONOU010000282.1:0-3280 GCA_035409265.1 Arachnia sp.
GCCGCCCACTGGGCCATGGTCTCGCGGTCGGCCTGGAAGTCCATGAAGGGGACGCCGAATCCGCAGGAGGTCTGGACCAGGTCTATGTCGAGCACGAAGATGTTGCGCGAGCCCTGCATCGGCGGGAACAGCGCGAGGAGTTCGGCCCACTCGGCGTCTCCGGCGTGGATGGCGCGCGCGGTGCCGTAGAGGCGCAGGATCAGCGGTTTGGTGTCGAAGGAGCAGAACATGATGGTCATGCGCGGGACGTCCAGGAGGTGCGCGGCGGTCTCGTTGCCGCTGCCGGTGCCGTTGAGCCAGACCACCCGGTCGGGCCCGAGCACGCGGAGCGAGTCGAGGCCCTTCGGCGAGATGTTGACCCGGCCGTCGCGCGCGGCGGTGCCGACGAAGTAGACGTGCT
Source organism: Arachnia sp. (assembly GCA_035409265.1). GTDB lineage: Bacteria > Actinomycetota > Actinomycetes > Propionibacteriales > Propionibacteriaceae > Arachnia. The sequence goes on from DAONOU010000282.1 coordinate 401, forward strand.
GGGCCTCGATGAAGGTCCTGAGCCGCTCGGAGATCTCGGAGAACTGCTGTCCCATGCGCCCATCTTGCCCGGCGTCCCCAGGGAGCGGACCGCCTCGTCCCAAGGAGTGTGTGAGGGCAGACTGGGACCATGACAGAACCGCTGGATGTGCTGGTGTTCTACGTCCCCGTCGCGGACACCGACGACGTGCTCGCCGCGCTGTTCGACGTCGGGGCGGGGCGCGTCGGGGACTACGACTCGTGCGCGTTCGTGGCGGCCGGGACGGGGCAGTTTCGCCCCTTGCCAGGGGCGAATCCGACGATCGGCGAGGTGGGCGTCGTTGAGAAGGTGGCCGAGAACCGCGTCGAGCTGATCTTTCGACGATCGCTGCGCGAGACGGTCGTTGCCCGTCTGCGCGAGGCGCACCCATACGAGGAGCCGGCCTTCCATGTCCTGCGCAACGAGGCGAGTGGGTAGCGGGCGCTCAGACCTCGCGGGCAAGCATCAACACCGCGACCGGGACGAGCACGATCATCGACAGCACCGAGAGGACCGAGAAGTTCGTGGCCACCATGATCGGGCCGGCCGCGAGCGCGGCCGCCGCGCCGAAGAGGTTCGACAGCGCGTCGACGCCGCCCTGCGACGCGGCCCGCATCTGGTCCGACACGGATGTGCTGAACAGCGCCGAGCCCGCGACGTTCATGAACGACCAGCCGACGCCCAGCAGGATGAGCGACGCGATGATCCACCTTGTGTCGTCGGGCCAGAGGGCGCCGATGACGAGGGAGACGACGAAGATCGCGATGCCGATGGTGATCGTCGCGCGGTGTCCGAACCGGTCGGTGAGCGCACCGACCACCGGCGCGAGGGCGAACATGCCGACGACGTGCAGGCTGATCGTCAGGCCGATCACGTTGACCGAGTCGCCGTGATGCGCGAGGTGCACCGGCGTCATCGTCATGACGGCGACCATGACGGCCTGCGCGGTCAGGATGGTGATCGTCGCGGTTCGCGCCCGACGATTCGTGCGCAGCTCGGCGAGGACGAGCCGGATCCGGCCCGGGCGCCTGCCCGACGACGGCGTCGCGCCGCGTGTGGTGCCTCCGCCTGAGCGATCTGCGGCCGGGGGCGTCTGTTCGAGCAGGAGCAGCGGGTCGGGGCGGAGCCAGACGAAGACGACGACGCCCGCGAGGGCGAGGCACACCGTCGCGATGAGGAACGCGCTGGCGAACACCGTCAACCCGGTGGCGGCGCCGACGATCTCGCCGGGCAGGCCCAGGTTGGGCCCGAGCACCGAGCCGAGGGTGCCCACCCACACGACGAGGGCGAGGGATCGCGCCTTGTGGTGGGGCTCGGCGAGGTCGGTGGCGGCGAACCGGGCCTGCAGCGCGACGGCGGACCCGGCGCCGATCAGCAGCAGCCCGATGAACAGCGGGACCACAAGGCTCCACTGCGCCGCGGCGACCAGTAGCGCGGAGCCGACAGCGGCGAGCAGCCAGCCCAGGGTGAGCGCCACCCGTCGTCCCCGCTGCGCGGCCAGCGTGCCGAGCGGCAGGCCGAACAGCGCGGCGCCGAGCGTGCTGGCGGTGCGCGCGAGGCCGGCCATCGCCTCGTCGCCGGTGACCTCGCTGGCCAGCAGGATGCCGATCGACGGCGCCACGCCCACCCCGATGGTGCCGATGACCTGGGCGACGATCAGCACGGCCAGCGTGCGGCGCTGCACGGCGCGAACGTCGGGGGTGGCGCGCTCAGCCGCCGTGGTCATGGTGCTCCTATAGGTACTTGCCGGCTTCGCGGACGCTCAGTGGCGCCAGGCCGTCGCGGTGTCGCTCGATGAATGCGCGGACCCACTCCGGGTTGGTCTTGGAGTAGTCGCGCAGCGCCCACCCTATGGCCTTGTTGATGAAGAACTCTTGCTGTCCCAGGTTGGCGACGATGATCTCCTCCAACAGCGCGGTGTCGGTCTGGTCCTTGCGCAGCAGTTGGTGGTCGATGGCGATGCGGCGCAGCCAGAAGTCGTCGTCGACGCTCCACGTCAGCATGGTGTCCCTGGCGGCCGGATGGGCGGCGACGATGCTGCCGACGGTACGGTCGAGCGCATCGACGGTGTCCCACCACGACTTGGTGGTGGCGAGCCGCGCGATGCGGCGGAGGTCGCCGTCGGTGAGGCGTGTGCGGACGACGAAGAGGTAGTCAGCGGCGACGTACTGGAACTCGCGGTGCTCTGCCTGCCAGCAGTCGTCGACGAAGGCCCAGTCGACGGCGCCTGCCTTGCGCGCCGTGCGGAAGAACTCCCGGCACAGCGCCTTCCGCACGGGAGAGGGGACGCCGAGGAACGGGAACTTGCCGCGCATGTAGGCGCTCATCTGCGCCCCGACCTCGGGGTCGGCGTGCTCGCGCAACAGGGCGAACAACTCTCGCGGTTCCATCCGCTCGCTCCTCACGTCGGTGCTACGGGGAATCCTACGATCGATCCGGTTAACGCCCGAGCACGCGGGACGCGGCGAGTAGGCTGCCGTGGATGACGCGGCTCAGTGAGGAGAAGTAGATGAAGGACACGCTGCGGCCGGGGATTCGGCACACGATGGCCTACACCGTGCCGGAGCACAGGACGGTGCCGAACCTCCTGCCCGAGTCGGCGGACTTCGCGGCGATGCCGCAGGTGCTCGCCACCGGGTACATGGTCGGGATCATCGAGTGGGCGTGCATGGAGGCGCTGCACGGGCACCTCGACGACGGTGAGATCACGCTCGGCACGCACGTCGACCTGTCGCACGTCGCGCCTACGCTTCCGGGGTCGACGGTGACGGTCGACGTCGAGGTGACCGCCGTCGAGCGGCGAACGGTGACCTTCGACGTGGTCGCGCGCGACGAGAACGCGGTGATCAGCACGGGATCGCA
>DAONOU010000283.1:0-1884 GCA_035409265.1 Arachnia sp.
ACGAGGATGCCGGTGTTCTCGACGACCTTCCCGCAGGCCGGGCGCGTCGTGTCGGCCGAGACGCCGCAGCTGACGCCCTCGATGAGGTCGACGACCCCGCCCTCGGGATGCTCGATGCCTGCGGCGGTCAGGAAGTCGGCGACGTCGGTCTCGGGGAACGTGAGCAGCAGCACCAGCTTGTCGGTGCCGTCGGAGTAGTCGGCGCGGACGATCCGCTGGTGGTCGGGCGCCGGTCCCTCGCTATTGGTGAGCGATCCGCGGACGAAGTCGCCGACCTGTACGGGCGGCTCCATCGACAGCGCGGGCGGGGGCGGCTTCGTCGGCTCGGGCTCCTGGGGCGTGAAGCCGCCGCCGAGCGCGATCCCGATCAGCACCGCGGCCACCAGCAGCAGCGCGAGGAGCCCCAGCCCGCCGTACTTGACCGCCGGCGGCAGAGGTCGCCGCGGCGCTCCGCCCGACGGCGCGACCGGGCGCCACTCGCGGGACTCCGCCGCTGCCGGGGAGCTCGCGCTCTCAGCCGTCGGCCGGTCGTCCTGAGCCGCGAGGCTGTCGCTCTCGACTGGCTGATCGCCGTCCGTCGGCGGGTGCTCGGTGCTCATCAGATCAGCTCGTTGATGGCCTTCTTCAGCGCGTTCTTCGTCTTGCCGCCGGTCAGCGACTTCTCGACGCGACCGCCGTGGAAGAACTGCAGCGTCGGCAGGGAGAGCACGCCCTGCTCGGCGGCGAGGTTCGGGTTCGTGTTGGTGTCGACCTTCACGAACTTCACCTCGCCGAACTCGGCGGCCAGCTCGTCGAGGATGGGCGCCATCTGCTTGCACGGGGCGCACCAGTCGGCCCAGTAGTCGACGATGACCAGGCCGGGGGCCATCAGTACCTCGTCGACGAACGTCTTCTCGGTCACGTCGGTTACTGCCATGGGTAGTTTCTCCTTGGATCTTGGTTGAGTAGTGAGCCCGGCCGGGATCAGTCGTCGAGGGAGGCCAGGTAGCGCTCGGCGTCGAGGGCGGCGGAGCACCCCGAGCCGGCGGCGGTGATCGCCTGGCGGTAGGTGTGGTCGACCAGGTCGCCGCAGGCGAAGACGCCGGGGATGTTCGTCGCGGTGGTGCGGCCCTCGACGAGGACGTAGCCCGCGTCGTCGAGGTGGACCTGGCCCTGCACGAGGGCGGAACGGGGGTCGTGACCGATCGCGATGAACAGGCCGTTGACGGGGAGGTCCCGCTGTTCGCCGGTGAGGGTGTCCTCGAGCGTGACGGACTCCACCGAGCGCTCGCCGTTGATGGCCACGACGGTGGAGTTCCAGGCGAAGTCGATCTTCGGGTCGCGCTCGGCGCGCTCGATCATGATCTTGGACGCGCGCAGCTGGTCGCGGCGGTGGATGACGACGACGCTGGACCCGAACCGGCTGAGGAATGTGGCCTCCTCCAGCGCCGAGTCGCCGCCGCCGACCACCGCGATGGGCTTGTCGCGGAAGAACGCGCCGTCGCACGTCGCGCACCACGAGACGCCGCGGCCGGACATGCGCTCCTCATCGGGCAGGCCGAGCTTTCGGTAGCCGGAGCCCATGGCCAGGATGACGGCGCGGGCGCGGTACTCCACGTCGTCGGAGTCCTTGACGACCTTGATCTCTCCGGTCAGGTCGACGGCGGTGACGTCGTCGGTGATGAGCTCGGCTCCGAAGCGCTCGGCCTGGGACCGCATGTTCGTCATGAGGTCCGGGCCGTCGATGCCCTCCGGGAAGCCGGGGAAGTTCTCCACCTCGGTGGTGGTCATCAGGGCGCCGCCGGCGTCGAGCGCGCCCTCGAACACGAGCGGCTTCAGGTTGGCGCGGGCCGCGTAGACCGCCGCGGTGTACCCGGCGGGGCCGGAGCCGATGATGATGACGTC
>DAONOU010000283.1:1984-3222 GCA_035409265.1 Arachnia sp.
CTCGCCGCGAAGGTCGAGGCGACGGTGCAGCGCCGCTACCAGGCCGAGCTCGCCGCGCTGCAGCAGCGCAACCAGGCGGCCCAGACGGGCCAGGGCGCGCGGATCGCGATCGGCATCGTGTCGCTGGTGATGTCGATCCCGCTGACCGCGATCGCCGCCACCTACGCCGGCTTCTTCGGCATGCTGCTGGTCTGGACCGGCATCGTCCTGGTCAACATGGCGTTCGCCCTGCGCCGAAACTGACGCGCTACTTCCAGGGGCTGCGGTAGCCGAAGACCTTGTCGACCTCGTCGGTGGGGACGTCCTCGAGCGTCGACCAGCGCCAGTTCGGGCTGTTGTCCTTGTCGACGAGCAGGGCGCGGACGCCCTCGGGGAAGTCGACCGGCAGCACGGACTCGGCCAGGCGAAGGTCCTGGTTCAAGACCTCGTTCAGGGTCATCTTCCGCGCCTGGATCAGGGCGCGCAGCGCGACGTGGACCGCGAACGGCGACCGGGCGCGCAGGTCCGCGGCGGCCCGGCGGGCGCCGTCGGCGGGGTGGTTCTCCAGCGCGCGGGCGATCTCGACCGGGTCGTTCGACTGGTAGCACTCCTCGATCCACGCGTTCTCGGCCTCGAACAGCGGCGCGGGCAGCGGGCCGTCGGCCGAGTCGTCGGCGAGGTTCATCAGCAGCGCGTCGCCGCCGGTGAAGGTCGACGACGTCAGCGCCACGTGCCGCCCGACGGCGCCCGCGCGCGACAGCTGGTACATGATGCCGGCGTCGGGGAAGAAGCCGATCTTGGTCTCCGGCATGGCCATCACCGTGTCGGCGTAGACGATCCGGCGGTCGACGTGCGCGCCGATGCCGAGGCCGCCGCCCATCGCGATCCCGCGCAGGAAGCTGGTCACGGGCTTCGGGTAGTTCGCCAGCATCATGTCCAGCGCGTACTCGGCCTCGAGGTAGCGCAGCCAGGGGCCGTCCTCGGAGAGGATCCGGGCCAGCGCGCGCACGTCGGCGCCGGCGCAGAAGCCGCGGTCGCCGTTGCCGGCGAGCTCGACGGCGGTGACGGCGTCGTCCTTCTGCCACGCGGTCAGGGCGTCGTAGATCGTCGACATCATGTCGCCGTCGAGCGCGTTGATGGCCTGGGGGCGGTTCAGCGTGATGCGGGCGATCCCGTCGGTGACCTCGGTGAGGATGAGTTCGGACATGGGCGTCAGCCTAACCTGATGCCGGGCTTCATTCTGGCGAGGACGGCCCTAG
>DAONOU010000284.1:0-3182 GCA_035409265.1 Arachnia sp.
GCCGGATGCGGTAGACAAGTGCCATGACCATCGATCTCGTCACGCTGCGCCGCGAGCTCCACCGGATCCCGGAGGTGGGGCTCCAGCTCCCCGAGACCCAGGCCGCGGTGCTCCGCGCGCTCGACGGGCTGCCGCTGGAGGTCACGCTCGGCGAGACGGTGACCAGCGTCGTCGGCGTGCTGCGCGGCGGCCGTCCCACCGAGGGCAAACGCCCCGTCGTGCTGCTCCGGGCCGACATGGACGCGCTCCCCGTCGAGGAGCTCACCGGGCTCGACTACGCGGCCGCCAACGGCAACATGCACGCGTGCGGCCACGACCTGCACATGTCGATGCTGATCGGCGCCGCGCACGAGTTGTGCTCGCGGCGAGACGAGTTGGCCGGGGACGTGATCTTCATGTTCCAGCCCGGCGAGGAGGGCGTCGACGGGTGCCGCTACATGCTCGAGGAGGGGCTGCTCGACGTCGCGGGCTCCCGCCCCGACTGGGTGTACGCCATCCACGTCTGGTCCGCGCTCGACCCCTGCGGCACGTTCTCCACCAAGCCGGGCACGGTCATGGCGAGCTCCGATGTCGCCAAGGTGCGCATCGTCGGGCGCGGCGGTCACGGCTCGACGCCGCAGCGCGCGGCCGACCCCGTGCCCGCGCTCGCCGAGGTCACCACCGCGCTGCAGACCATGGTGACCAGGCGCTTCGACGTCCAGGACCCGGTGGTGGTCACCGTCGGCCTGCTGCAGGCGGGAACCATCGCGAACGTCATCCCGGAGGACGGCCGGCTCGAGGCGACCCTGCGCGCCTTCTCGCACGAGGCCCGCGACCGGCTGATCGCCACCATCCCGCAGGTCGTCGACGGCATCGCCGCGGCCCACGGCGTCACGGGCGAGTTCAGCCTGGTCGAGCAGTACCCCGTCACCATCAACGACGACGCGGAGGCCGACGCCGTCGCCGGCGTCGTCACGGATCTGTTCGGCGCGGATCGGCACGCGAGGTGGGAGCATCCGCTGGCCGGCGCCGAGGACTTCTCGCGCCTCTTGGAGGAGGCCCCGGGCTGCTTCATCGGCCTGTCGGCCTGCCCGCCCGAGCTCGACCCCGCGACCGCGCCGTTCAACCACTCGGCCTACGCGCGGTTCGACGACCGGGTCGTCCCGGACGGCGCCCGCGTGCTCGCCGAACTGGCGCGCCGAAAGCTGGCCTGACCAGCGCGGCGACTCCCCGACCGGGCACAATTGACGGCATGCGCCCCATGCTCGCGGTCCCGACGCCCACCCCGGGGGTCCCACCGCCCGGCCCCGAGTGGATCCACGAGATCAAGTGGGACGGCGTGCGCGCCCTCGCCGAGACCCGCGGCGGGAGGCTCCGCCTCTCGAACCGCACCGGCGGCGACATCACGCTGGCGTATCCGGAGGTCGTCGAGGGTGCCGTCGGCCTCCCTGACGGGTTGATCCTCGACGGCGAGCTGATCGCCATCGACCCCGACCTCGGCATTCCGCAGCTGCACGCCGTCGTCCCCCGCGTCCACGTCCGCGACCACGCGGAGGCGCTGCAACTGGCCGGCGAGCGTCCGGCGACGTTCGTCGTCTTCGACATCCTGCGCGTCGACGGCCACGACGTCACCCGCCTCCCGCACGCCGACCGCCGCGCGCTCCTCGAGCAGCTCGACCTCGACCGCCCCTGTTGGCACCTGTCCGAGACATTCGACGACGCGGACGTCGTCGTCGGCCTCACCAGGGAGCAAGGGCTCGAGGGCGTGATGAGCAAGCGCCGGTCGTCGCCGTACATCCCCGGCAGCCGCAGCCCCGACTGGATCAAGACCCCGCACCGCGACGAGCTCGTGGCCGTGATCGGCGGATGGATCCCCGAGGTCGGGGACGAGCGGCGGCTCGGGGCGCTCTGGATCGGCCACGCGGCCGACGAGGAGACCTTCGACACCGACCCCGTCCTCTACTCGCTGGGCCGCGTCGGCTCCGGGCTCAGCCACAAGGACCGCGAGGCGCTGCTGGTCGTCCTCCACGGCACCGTTCGCGACACGTCGCCTTTCAAGCCGACTCCCGTCGGCCCGGACGCACGCCGCTCGCACTGGGTCGAGCCGCTGCTCTGCATCCAGGTCCGCTACCTGAACGTCTCCGTCGGCGGCTCGCTGCGCCAGCCGGTGATGCGCCGCCTCCGCCCCGACGTCGACCCCGCCTCCGCCGCGACCGCCGAACCGCGATAGCGGTCGTAGGCTGGGCAGATGAGCCAACCCCTGACACCGCCGCCCGACACCGTGGACTGGGCAGAGGTCCTCTCCCGGCCCTGTACAGAGTGCGGGTTCGACGCATCCTCCCTTGTCAAAGACGAGTTCCCGACGCTCATCGCAACCCTGACCGACGGCGTGGCCGCCCGCCTCGCGCGGCCCGGGGCCGCGGAGCGCCCGGCGCCGACGACCTGGTCCCCCGTCGAGTACGCGCGCCACCTCGCCGACGTCTGCGAGGTGATGGCCTCCCGCCTGGGCGCGATCGTCGCCGCGGACGGTGCCACCTTCGCCGTCTGGGACGGGGATCAGGCCGCACTCGCCGCCGAGTACTGGCTGACCCCGCCCGAGGACGCGGCCACCCTCCTGCGCCGACGGGCCGCGGATGCCGCGGCCGCCTGGGCCGATCTCTCCGATGACCAGTGGTCCCGGGAGGGCCGACGCGGCGACGGCTTCGTGTTCACCGCGGAGTCCCTCGGCGCGTACCTGATCCACGAGCTTGTCCATCACGGCGCCGACGTCGGCGCGTAGCGGGTGGATGCGGCGGAGGCCCGGCCTCCGGCGCTGTCGTAGGCTGGGCGCGTGACCGAGCCGAACGAGATCGCGACGCTGCCGCCGCTGGAGGAGCTCCAGCCCGGCGTCACGCGCAGCCCGCGCACGGGCGAGCCGCGTCGCCCCGCGGCGCTCGGGGCCGCCGCCGTCGTGCTCTACCTGGCCGCCGTCGGAGTCGCGGCCGCCTACGGGCTCCACTGGTGGGAGGCCGCACACCCGGAGACGTACCCGGCGTCCGCGCGCCTGGTCGACTGGGTCGACCCCGACCCCGGCAAGTGGCTCTCCCTCACCCTCGAAGGCATCCTCGCCGCCGCGGCCGTGATCGCCGCCGGAGTCCCTGCCGTCGCCGGCTTCCAGTCCTGGAACGGCTGGAGGTGGGGCCGCTGGGCGGGTCTCCTCGCCG
>DAONOU010000285.1:0-3179 GCA_035409265.1 Arachnia sp.
CAGCTTCTACGACTGGTACGCCGACCTCCCGGTCGCCAGCCCGCAGGTCTTCGGCGACCAGACCGACGTCCCCGAGTCCGGCGACTGGTGGGACGCCTCCTACCTGATGATGTGGGGCTCCAACGTCCCGCTGACCCGCACGCCCGACGCCCACTGGATGGCCGAGGTGCGCTACCGCGGCACCAAGGTGGTCACGGTCAGCCCCGACTACGCCGACAACGTGAAGTTCGCCGACGAGTGGCTGCCTGCGCAGGCGGGCACCGACGCGGCCCTCGCGATGGCCATGGGTCACGTGATCCTCAAGGAGAACTTCGTCGACCGGAAGGTCGAGTACTTCGACTCCTACGTGAAGCAGTACACCGACCTCGGGATGCTGATCACGCTGGTCGAGCACCCGGACGGCCACGGGCTCACCGCGGGCAAGTTCGTCACCGCCGCGGATCTCCCCGAGTTCTCGGACCTCAGCGACGCCGCGTTCAAGACGGTGATGTGGGACAAGGCGACGGGCACCACCGCCGTGCCGAACGGCTCGATGGGCTTCCGCTACTCCGAGGACGGCGCGGGCCAGTGGAACCTCGACCTCGGCGACATCCAGCCCGCCCTCACCTTCATCGACGACGACGCGGCCGAGGCCGTCGAGGTCGCCCTTCCGTGCTTCGAGGACCCGCGCGGCGAGGGCTCGATCGTCCGCCGCGGCGTCCCCGCCCGGCGCCTCGGCGACAGGCTCGTCACCACCGTCTTCGACCTGATGCTCGCGCAGTACGGCGTCGGCCGCGACGGCCTCCCCGGCACGTGGGCCAAGGACTACGACGACGTCGACTCGCCCTACACGCCCGCCTGGCAGGCCGAGATCACCTCGGTGCCCGCCGAGGCCTGCATCCGCACCGCGCGCCAGTTCGCCCAGAACTCGGAGGAGTCGAAGGGCCGCACGATGATCATCATCGGCGCCGGCATCTGCCACTGGTTCCACGCCGACGTCACCTACCGCGCCATCATCGCGCTCCTGATGATGACCGGCTGCATCGGCAAGAACGGCGGCGGCTGGGCCCACTACGTCGGCCAGGAGAAGTGCCGCCCCATGACGGGCTGGTTCAACATGGCCAACGCCATGGACTGGCAGCGCCCGCCGCGCACCATGATCGGCACCGCCTACTGGTACATGCACACCGACCAGTGGCGCACCGACGGCTTCTCCTCCAACCGGGTGAAGTCGCCGCTGTCGACGGGCGTGCTCGACGACATGCACACCGCCGACGCGCTGGCGCAGTCGAACCGCCTGGGCTGGATGCCGTTCTACCCGCAGTTCGACGCCAACCCGCTCGACCTGGCGGACGAGGCCAAGGCCGCCGTCGAGCGCGGCGAGGCCGCGTCCGTCCAGGACTACGTGGCGGCCAAGGTGAAGAGCGGCGAGCTGAAGAGCTCCATGGAGGACATCGACGCGCCGCAGAACTGGCCGCGCACCATGATCCTGTGGCGCTCGAACCTGTTCGGGTCGTCGGCCAAGGGCAACGAGTACTTCCTCAAGCACCTGCTGGGCACGCACAACAACCTGATGCCGAACAACCACGGCGCCGACGAGCGCCCCGTGGACGTGAAATGGCACGACGAGGCTCCCGAGGGCAAGCTCGACCTGCTGATGACGGCCGACTTCCGCATGACCAGCTCGACGCTGCTGTCCGACATCGTGTTCCCCGCCGCCACCTGGTACGAGAAGCACGACCTGTCCAGCACCGACATGCACCCCTACGTGCACTCGTTCTCGCCGGCGATCGACCCGCCGTGGGAGGCGAAGACCGACTACGAGCTGTTCACCGAGCTGGCGCTCAAGCTGTCGCAGATGGCCAAGGGCAGGCTGGAGAAGCGCTCCGACCTGGTCGCCGTCGCCCTGCAGCACGACACGCCCGGCCAGATCAAGCAGCCTGGCGGCGTGGTGCGCGACTGGAAGCGCTCCGACATCCCCGCGGTTCCCGGGCAGAACATGCCCGTGCTCGCGGTCGTCGAGCGCGACTACACCGCGATCGCCGACAAGCTCGCCACCGTCGGCCCCCTGGCCGAGAAGCTGGGCTTCACGGTGAAGAACATCACCTACAAGGTGGGGCACCAGGTCGAGCAGCTGGGCAAGCTGCACGGCGTGTTCCCGAGCGGCGCGGCCGCGGGCCGGCCGGCGATCAACACCGACCAGCGGCTGGCCGAGGCCATCCTGATCTTCTCCGGCACCACCAACGGCGAGCTCGCGACGCAGGGCTTCCACGACCTGGAGAAGAAGACGGGCCGCAAGCTGGCCGACCTCGCGGAGGGCTCCGAGGAGAAGCTGATCACCTTCGTGCAGACGCAGAACGCGCCGCAGCCGGTGATCACCTCGCCCGAGTGGTCCGGCTCCGAGACCGGCGGCCGGCGCTACGCCGCGTTCACGATCAACACCGAGCGGCTGAAGCCCTGGCACACCCTCTCGGGCCGGATGCACTTCTTCCTCGACCACGACTGGATGATCGACGCGGGCGAGCAGCTCCCGACGTTCCGGCCTCCGCTCGACATGAGCAAGGCCTACGGCGAGCCAGAGCTCGGCCCGATGGGGGAGAAGGCGATCACGCTGCGCTACCTCACGGTGCACAACAAGTGGTCCATCCATTCGGAGTACCAGGACAACCTGTACATGCTGTCGCTCGGCCGCGGCGGGCCCCAGGCCTGGCTGAGCGTCGCCGACGCGAAGTCGATCGGCGTGAAGGACAACGACTGGATCGAGCTGACCAACGCCAACGGCGTGTTCGTCGCCCGCGCCGTCGTCACGTCGAAGCTGCCCGACGGCATCTGCTTCGTGCAGCACGCGCAGGAGCGCACCATCGACGTGCCGAAGTCGGAGGCCACCGGCAAGCGCGGCGGCATCCACAACTCGGTGACCCGCATCCTGCTGAAGCCCACCCACCTGATCGGCGGCTACGCGCACCAGGCGTACGCCTTCAACTACATCGGCCCCACCGGCGTGCAGCGAGACATCGTCTCGACGGTGCGCCGTCGCTCCCAGGAGGTGCAGTACTGATGGCGAAGCAGCGTCGCGTCATGGCCCAGGTGGCCATGGTGATGAACCTGGACAAGTGCATCGGGTGCCACACCTGCTCGGTCACCTGCAAGCAGGCCTGGACCAACCGCGCCGGCACCGAGTACGTCTGGTTCAACAACGT
>DAONOU010000286.1:0-3158 GCA_035409265.1 Arachnia sp.
GCGCGTGCGCGCCTCGTACCTCCACACCGTCCCGGCCTCGTTGCGGATCGCGACCGAGCCGCCCCCGAGCCGGGCCATGGCCGTGATCTCCACCACGTCGCCGACCACCGGGCCGATGTCCTCCACCAGCGAGCCGTCCGCCTGGGCCAGGTACACGGAGCGGCCCGACGAGGTGGACCCGATGAACGCGAGGGCCGTCTCCGACTGCCAGGCGACACCCGTCACGTCGCCGATCTCCGTCCCGCGGGGGCTCACCATGCTCAGCGGCGCCCACCCGGCCGTGTCGGTCCCGCTGGGCAGGAGCGCGAGGACGCCCAACTCCCGGACCCCGTCCTTGTTGACCACCATCGCCACTCGCGCCCTCGTCGGCGAGACCGCGAAGGCCTCGACGTCAGCGCCCTCGGGAAGCGTGACCCGGACGGCAACAACGGCGCCCGCGCGGTCGAGCGTGAGCAGCCGGGTCTCCCCATCCTCGTCGTCACCGAGCAGCCACAGGGCGCCGAGGACGAACTGCGGCGCGCGCAGGTTCGTGTAGCCCGGCCGCATCGGGGTGACCTGACCGCCGAGCTGCCCGAGGCTGAGCTCCTCCCGCGCCTCGTCGATGTAGGCGACGGTGACGCCGTCGAGCGAGACCGCGGCGTCGGCGCTGCCGTCCGAGCGAGGGAGCAGCGGGACGAAGCGCGAGTCCTCGCCCAGCCGCCCCGGCACGCCGTCGCTGATGCCGTAGAGGTTCGGCGTCGCGCCGCGGGAGAGCACCTGATAACCCTGCTGCCCCGCGAACTCCAGGACGCCGGCCGCGTTCGCGCCCGGCAGGGCGAACGCGGCGCGGTCCTGTGTGATGACGAGGCCCGTCATCCGGGGGAACGCCATGAGCGACCACAGCAGCTGGGCCCCCATCCCCCGGCGCGCCTCGACGGTCATGTCCTGATCGAGGCCCACGAGGTCGACGGTCACGACGCCGCTCGCGTCGATGGTCGCCCCGTTCTCGCCCAAGGTCACGCCGGCGGGGATGGCGTTGCTCACCGTTCGCGCGATCTGCTCCGACGGCCCGTCGAGCAGCGCGCTCACCACCCGGGAGGGAAGGAGCAACGCCTCGGGGACGTGGGTGAGGTCCGGCACGACGTGGCTCCCCGCGCGGCTCATGAAGTACAGGGGCACGCGGGAGTAGTACCGCTCGAAGATGAAGCGCGAAAGGAGGAGTCCTTCCGGCGGCGTGCCGATCCGCCACTCACCCTGCTCCCGGATCAGGCCGAAGTCGTAGGTGAACGGGACGTACGTCGAGGTCAGGCGTCCCGTGGCGTCAAGCTCGCCGAGGAGTTCGCCGTCGAGCCTCGCCGTCCCGTCGAGGTCCGTCGTCAGCGTCGTCTGGACGACCTGGGCTGTGGTCGGATGCCACCACCCCGCCGCACCGGCGGTGAGGTACTGCCGGGCCACCGCGTAGTCGTCGCCGGGGTCGGCCATGGCCTGCAGGAAGCCCTCGACGAGCCGGTTGGGGGTGACCCCCTCCGCCGGCGGCTCGGGCGCGAGGTCGATCCCTCGCGGCTGTGCCGAGAGCGGCACCTCCTCGACGGGCCCGGAGGTCGGGATGCTGGCGCACGCGGACACCAGCGCCAGCGCGGCTCCCACGACGAGAGCGAGGAGCCTCCTCATGAGCGGCCTCCCCTCGCGGGCACGTCGTCGACGGGGATCACGGGAAGCGGAGAGCCGGTCAGCTCGTGGGCCGGGTCGCGGGGCAGGGTCAGCCGGAACTGGGCGCCGCGGCCCGGGCGCCCCCACGCCGTCAGCCAGCCTCGGTGCAGGCGCGCGTCCTCCATGGAGATCGCCAACCCCAGGCCGGAGCCGCCGACGATGCGGGTGCGGCTGGGATCGGCGCGCCAGAACCGGTCGAACACCCGGGCCGCGTCCTCGGCCTCGAAGCCGATCCCGTGGTCGCGGACGGTCACGGCCACCGCCGCGTCGTCTGCCGCCACCGTCACCTGGACGGGCTTTCCCTCGGCGTGCTCGAGGGCGTTGGTGATGAGGTTGCGGATCAGGCGCCGGATGCGGCGCGAGTCGACCGCCGCCGTCGTGTCGTCGGAGGCGCACTCGACCGCGATGTCGACGCCGAGCTTCTGGGCCATGCCCGCGTTCGCGGCGACCTCGGCCTTGACGAGGGACGCGACGTCGATCTCGTCGAGCGCGAGGACCGCCGCACCGGCGTCGAACCGGGAGATCTCGAGCAGGTCGGCGAGCATGGTGTTGAAGCGGTCGATCTCCAGGCTCATCAGCTCGGCGGAGCGGCTCTCCGTCGGCCCCATCTCGTCGCGGGAGTCGTAGAGCACGTCCGCCGCCATCTTGATCGTCGTCATCGGGGTGCGCAGCTCGTGCGAGACGTCGCTGACGAACCGCTGCTGGAGGGTGGAGAGCGTCTCCAGCTCGCGGAAGCGCTGCTGCAGCTGCGCCGCCATGCGGTTCATCGAGCGCGCCAGCGAGGCCAGGTCGTCGGTGCCGCGCACCTGCATGCGCTCGTCGAGCTGGCCGGAGGCGAGCTTCAGCGCCGTCATGCTGGCGCGGCGGACCGGCCGCACCACCTGGGACGTGACCAGGTACGCGACGAGGGTGAGGGCGAGCACGAGGACGCCGCCCGTCCCGAGGACGGCGCCGCGCAGCGACTGCAGCGTCCGCAGCTCCGTGGTCATCGGGAAGATGTAGTAGACGGGGAACCGCTCTCCGGAGGCCCCGATGAGGGAGGCGCCGATCGCCCAGCCGGGTTCGGGGGCCGCCGCGGGGTCGGTGAAGAGCACCTCCGTCGGCGTGACGTACATGCCGCCCGTGGCCTCGACCTGTTGTCGCAGCGCCTCCGGCACCGACTCGGCCCGGATGCCGGTCGACACGAAGCTCGAGGACGGACCCTGGATGACCACGCGGTACTGCGCCGCCTGCGCGTCGGCGAGGTCGGCCAGCCGGTTCAGCGCCTCGTGGGCCGAGGCCCCTCGGGAGTCCGGGGTGCGGAGCTGGTCCTGCATGAACGCGTACATGCCTCCGGCCTCCAGGAGCGACGACTCGCGCTTGGCCTCGACGACCCCCGCGGTCGCCTGCTGCAGCAGCACGACGCCCGCCAGGAGCAGCAGCGCCACCGAGAGGGTCAGCGTCGAGATGAGCACCCGGAGCGGCAGTGA
>DAONOU010000287.1:0-3153 GCA_035409265.1 Arachnia sp.
TCGCGCCGTTCGACCCGCTGGTCTGGTACCGGCCGCGAGCGCTGCGCCTCTTCGGCTTCCACTACCGGATCTCGATCTACACGCCCGCCGCGCAGCGCGAGCATGGCTACTACGTGCTCCCCGTGCTCGTCGACGACGAGCTCGTCGGCAGGGTGGATCTTAAGAGCGACCGCCAGGCGGGCGTCCTGCGCGTCCGGCACGCGCACGTCGAGCCGGACGTGGCCCACCGCGCCGTCGACCTGGCGGCGCGGGTCGCGCCGCTGCTCCACGAGGCCGCCGCCTGGCAGGGCCTCGGCGACGTCCGGGTTGAGGGCGTCGGGACCTGGGCCGCGCCCCTGGCCCTCGCCTGCGGATGATGTCTCCTTAGGTGGGAGATGTGTGTGGGTAGACCAACGAAAGGCTCTCACTTAAGCCTGGTCGGAGGGTGGGGACTCCTCGGCGAGCCTCGTCATGACAGCGCGCCAGCGGGCCTCGGTCTCGGCGTCGAAGTCCGCGAACACCGACTCGAGCAGACGAGCTTGGGCACCGGTCAGTCGCGCCTCGAGTCGCGCCCCCTCCGTCGAGGCCGTGATGCGGCGAATCCGCCTGTCGTGCGCGTCCGGAGCCAGGGTGAGGAGCCCGAGGGTTTCTAGTTCCTTGAGCGGGCGATGGATGGCCTGCTTGGTGATCCTGAGGAGCGCGATCAGGTCGCCGACGGTGATGCCTGGCTCGCGGTGAACGAAGTAGAGGATGCGGTGATGTGCTCGCCCGAGGCCGCGCTCGGCGAGGATGCGGTCGGGCAGCGATGTGAAGGTGCGGTAGCCGAAGTACAGCGCCTCGACGTCTTGCCGGAGCTCCAACTCTCGTTTTGGGTCAACCATCTTGACCTACCTTGTCGTTGACGCGATACTAGGTCAAGTATATTGACCGTTCCCGAAGGTGGCGCCATGTTCTCGCAACGTATCGAGGGGCTGCGGCCGTCGCCGATCCGGTCCATCCTGAGTGTCATCGAGCGTCCGGGGATGGTCTCCTTCGCCGGTGGCCTCCCCGCGACGGATGTCCTCCCGGAGTGGTCGGGGACCGTCCCTCCCGCGTTGCTCCAGTACGGCCCGAGTGAGGGTGAGCCTGAACTGCGCGCCGCGGTGTCGGACAACCTGCGCGCCCTGGGCGTCGACGCCCCGCCCGAGCGGGTGATGATTCTCAGCGGCAGCCAGCAGGGCATAGACCTCATGGCCAAGCTCCTCGTGGACTCGGGCACGACCGTGGCCGTGGAGTACCCGACGTATCTCGCCGCGCTGCAGATGCTGCGCTTCTACGGGGCCGAGTTCGTCGACATCTCCACTCCCGCGGCCGAGCGGGCACGATTGGGGTACGTCGTGCCGACGTTCGCCAATCCCACCGGCGCGTGCATGAGCGCAGCGGACCGCGACGGGCTTGCCGAGGCCTGCCTGCGGACGGGCACCGTCCTCTTCGAGGACGACCCTTACCGCGAGCTCGCCTACGAGCCCTGCGACCGCACGCCGATCGTCGCGCGGATGGGCGGCGGAACCTGGGTCTATCAGGGCTCGTTCTCCAAGACGTTCGCGCCGGGGCTGAGGCTGGGCTACCTCGCCGCGTCGGAGGATCTCTACACCCATCTCGTCGCCATCAAGCAGGCCACCGACCTCCACAGCTCGCGCTTGTCACAGCGCATCGTCCACGACGCGATCACCGACCCCGGCTGGTCCCCGTCGACACCCGCACTCTTCTCGACGAGGCCATCGAGAACGGGGTCGCGTTCATGCCAGGCGAGGAGTTCTCGCCCGGGCGGGCCGACATCGGCACCATGCGCCTGAACTTCAGCCACGCGAACCCCGACGACGCCGAGCGCGGCCTCGAGACGCTCGCCCGGCTCCTGGCCGGATAGGGGAGGTCAGCCCTCCGCGTCCGGTGGCGACTCGACGAACGAGACGATGGCCTCCGCGAGGGCGTCGGGGGCCTCCAGCATCGGTAGGTGCCCGGTCGCGAGTTCCCGGCGCCAGGCCGCGCCGAGCTGGATCGCGAAGCGTTGCTGCAGCGCCGGGGCGAGCTGCCGATCGCGGGCGGTCGCCGCGTAGCCTCTGCGTCCGAGCCAAGGCCGCGGGCCGATCCGGTCTCGGTAGAGGCCCTGCGACTCGGGGACGAAGTCGGCGACGAGGCGGTTGACGATCGCCTCGTCGAGGCCGTTGGCGAGGGTCTTGCGGATCGCCGAATCCGGCGGGCGGGTGCCGGCGAGTCGCATCGCGGCGCTGAGCACCCAGCGGTTCGGGATCGGCATCGTCGTGATGAACGAGCCTCCCGGCGGCGGCACGATTGCGCTGACCGCCAGGAACCCGGCGACGCGTTCCGGCGCGAGCCCGGCGACCTCCGCTCCGACGACCCCGCCGGCGGAGTGGGCGACGAGGAAGACCTGTCCGGCGGGCATCGCGCCGACGGCCGCCTCCGCGTAGTCGCGCAGCCCGGCCGCGCCGCCTTCCGGCCGAGGGGCGACCTGGGCGGTGTACGAGGCTCCGAGGCGGTCGCGCACGTCGTCCCAGATCCACGCGGGGAGTCCCGCGCCGCTGAGGAACAGAATCGAGTGTCGTGATGTGCTCATGGCACCCATCCTGCGCCTGGCCGGTGTCACTCGTATGTCACTATTTATGGATGAATCGAACCGATCGCCTCTACGCGCTGCGCGAGGAACTGCGCCGCGCGGGCCCCAGGGGACGCTCCGCGGAGCGTCTCGCCCGGACGTTCGAGGTCAGCGTCCGCACGATCAAGCGCGACATCTCGACCCTGCAGCACGGCGGCTTCCCGGTCTGGGCTCAGCCCGGACCCGGCGGCGGGTACGTCGTCGACGCGGCGGCGACGCTGCCTCCGGTGAACTTCACCGACGCCGAGGTGTCGGGCCTCGCGGCGGCCGTCGCCGCCCATCGGGGGCAACCGTTCGACAGCCACGCCCGCGCCGCTCTCGCGAAGGTCCTGAGCGTGATGGACGCGACGACGCGGGAACGCTCCCAGCGGCTCGGCGGCCGCATCTGGATCGACCACGAGGCGGGTGTCTCGGGGAGCCCGCAGGTGCGTCGCGCGGTCGAGCAGGCGCTGCACGAGCGGCGCGTCTTGTCCCTGCGCTACCGCGACGAGAAGGGCAAGGAGACCTCGCGCCGGGTCGAC
>DAONOU010000288.1:0-3144 GCA_035409265.1 Arachnia sp.
CAGGCGAGGTAGCCGTCGACCATCCGCGCCTGATGCGGGAACCGCCGGACCTCCATCTCCTCGACGCGGCCGTCGCCGAACGTCCCTGCGACGATGCGGCCGGACGACGAGCCGAGGTCGACAGCGAGAGCGGTGACCATGTGCGCTCCTTGGGAAGGGTCCTGAGCCGGGAGCGTACACAAATCTCTGTATGCGTGGACGAAGGCTTATATGGGCCTTCCTCGACGTATGGAGAGATTTGTGCACGCCCCCGCTCCAGGACGGTTGATCAGTGCTTCCTTTACTACTGGTACAGCGGGCCGAAGGTCTGGCAGGCGCGGTAGTCGGCGCCCTCCAGGTCCGCGGTGCCGAAGCCGAGCCAGTTCTTCGGACGGAAGATCCGGTCCCGCGACACGTTGTGCATGTTCACCGGGATCCGGAGCATGGAGGCCATCGTGATCAGCTGGTGGCCGATGTGCCCGTAGGTGATGGCGCCGTGGTTGGAACCCCACGCGTTCATCACGTCGTACACCGAGGTGAACGCGCCCTCGCCCGTCAGCGTCGGGACGAACCACGTGGTGGGCCAGCCGGGGTCGGTGCGCAGCTCGATCGTCTTGGCCGCCTCGTCGGGCAGCTCGACGGTGTAGCCCTCCGCCAGCTGCAGGACCGGGCCCAACCCGTCGACCCAGTTGATGCGCGTCATGGTGACGGGCACGTCGCCTGCCGAGCGGAAGTGGGTGGAGAAGCCGCCGCCGCGGAAGTAGCCGGTGTTGGCCGGGTGGAAGGTGGTCTCGTCGATCATCGCCTGGACGTCGGCCTCGGTGACCTCCCACCAGGGCTTGATGGTCGGGTTGCCGTCGGCGTCCTTGGCGGCGAAGGTGCCGTCCAGCGTCGTGGCGCCCGAGTTGCGCAGGTCGATCACGCCGGCGGCGGCGCGCCCCTCGGGGCGGTGGCCCGTGACGCGCTCGATGGCGTCGGCGCTCCAGTAGGTGCGCACGTCGGAGAAGATCTGCGCCCGGTTGGTCAGCAGGTAGTTGAACACCATCGACGCGCCGTTGAGGTTGTCGTTCTCCGTCGCCATCAGGCTCGGGCGACGCTTCCCGTTCCAGTCGAAGGACGTGTTGAGCAGCGTCTCCATGAGGTCGCCGTTGGGCAGGTAGTCGGTCCATTGACGCTGGCCCTGGAAGCCGGAGATGAGGGCGCCATGGCCGGCGGCCTCCTCCTCGAAGCCCAGCTCGGCGAGCTTCGGATTGCCCTCCATGAGGTCGCGTCCGATGAGCACCATCTTCGTGACGTAGGGCCACCACTCCTCGTGCTCCTCGGCCGACCGCCGGGACGCCTCGTCGTTGAAGTCCTCTCCCTGGACGAGGTTGGCCCGGACCCAGGCGTAGGCCTTCTCGTAGTCCTCGGGGTCGTAGATGCCGAGCTTGATCCGCCGCTCGATCTCCACCATGTCGATGTACTCGTTGCGCATGCCGAGGTAGTAGTTCCAGAACTCCTCCTTGACCACGCAGCCGGCGATGCCCATGGACACGCCGCCGATGGACAGGTAGGACTGGCCCTTCATCTGCGCGACGGCGAGGCCGGCGGTCGCGTAGTCCAGCAGGCGCTGGCGAACGGCGTCGGGGATGGAGTCGTCGTCGGCGTCCTGGACCTCCTCGCCGTAGATGCCGAAGGCGGGGATGCCGAGCTGCGCGTGGCCGGCGAGCGCCGCGGCCAGGTAGACCGCGCCGGGGCGCTCGGAGCCGTTGAAGCCCCAGATGGCGTGCGGCATGGTCCGGTCCATGTCGATGGTCTCGGTGCCGTAGCACCAGCAGGGCGTGACGCTGAGGGTCAGGCCCACGTTCTCGCGCGTGAACTTGGCGGCGGCCGCCTGGGCCTCCGGCACGCGGCCGATCGTGGTGTCGGCGATGACCACCTGGACGGGGCTGCCGTCCGGATAGCGCAGCTCGGCCTCGTACAGCGCGGCCACGCGCTTGGCCATGTTCATCGTCTGGTCCTCGAGGCTCTCGCGGACGCCGCGGCGCCGGCCGTCGATGATGGGCCGGATGCCGATCTTCGGGTAGTTGGTCATGGAGAAGAACACCTTCTTTGTCTTCGTGCGTTGTCTTCGTGGGGCTATGCGAGCAGCGGCACCGCCCGGATGGGACGGTGCCGCCGCAGATGATGGTGCTAGGACGGCACCAGTCGGTGCCTCCTGGCGAGTGGGATCACTCGTAGAGGTTGGCCGCGATCTCGGGATCGTCGATGTTGGTGGCGTCGTACCAGGCGAAGCCGGAGTCGATGACCTTGGGCTGCTCGATGCCGTTGACGGCGCGGATGGCGGCGACGACGGTCTCGTAGCCCATCTTCACCGGCGACTGGGTGATGGCGCCGGCCATGCGGCCGTCGCGGATCGCCTCGATCTGGGTCTTGCCGGAGTCGAAGCCGACGACCTTGATGTCCTTCGCGCCGGACTCGGTGACGCCCTGGACCGCGCCGGTGGCGGCGGCCTCGTTGGTGCCGTAGACGCCGACGATGTCGGGGTTGGCCTGGATCATCGCCTTGGCGGTGTTGGCCGCGAGGCCCACCTCGCCCGCGACCTGGGGCTCGAGCAGGTTGATGTCGGCGGCGTTGGCCTTGACGTAGTCGACGAAGCCGTTGCAGCGCTGCTTGCCGGTCTGCGAGGTCTGATCGTGGCAGATGACGCCGACGGTGCCCTTGCCCCCGACCAGCTCGATCATGTGCTTGGCGGCCTCCTGGGCGGCGGCCTCGTTGTCGGTGGAGACCGTCGTGACGGGCAGGTCGGAGTCGACGCCGGAGTCGAAGGCCACCAGCGGGATGTTCGCGGCCTCGATCTTCTGCAGGATGGGCTCCGCCGCGCCCGTGTCGAGGGCGGCGAGGCCGATGGCGATCGGCTTGGCGTCGAGCGCGGCCTGCAACTGGTCGAGCTGCTGGGTGACCTTGGTCTCGTCGTCGGGCCCGGCGAACTGGATCTTGTAGCCGTACTCGTCGGCGGCCTGCTTGGCGCCTTCGTTGACGGCCTGCCAGAAGCGGTGCTGGAAGCCCTTCGACACGAGGTAGATGAGCTCTCCGTTGCCCTTGGGCACGTCGCCCGGCGCCGGGGCCTCGGTCTCGGGCGCGGCGGGCGTGGTGCTCGTCTGGGCCGGGGCCGGGTCGGTCGGC
>DAONOU010000289.1:0-3128 GCA_035409265.1 Arachnia sp.
CGGCGCGTGCGCGGGTGGATGGCGCCCAGCTCGCTGAGCACGCGCACGCCGTCGTTGATGTGCGAGACGTTGGGCGCCTCGACGAACGGGAAGGACTCGACGTCGCCCAGCCCGGCTTGGGCCATCAGGAGGATGACGGTGGCGAGGTTGGTGCGCAGGATCTCGGGATCGGAGAACTCGGGACGGGCCGCGAAGTCCTCCTCGGAGTACAGCCGGACGGCGATCCCGGGACCCAGCCGGCCACAACGGCCGGCGCGCTGGTTGGCCGACGCCTGGGAGACCTCCTCGATGGGCAGCCGCTGCACCTTCGTGCGCGCCGAATACCGCGAGATGCGGGCGGTTCCCGTGTCGATCACGTACCGGACCCGCGGAACGGTGACGGACGTCTCGGCCACGTTGGTGGCCAGCACGATCCGGCGCCGCGGGCCGGGCGCGAACACCCGCTGCTGGTCGGCCGACGACAGCCGCGCGAACAGCGGCAGCACCTCCAGGCCCGCGCCCAGCGCCTCGATCGCCTCGGCGGCGTCGCGGATCTCGCGCTCGCCGCTCAGGAAGACGAGGATGTCTCCCCCACCCGGATCGGTGACGATCTCCTCGACGGCCGCGGCGATGCCGTCGATCTCGTCCTGGCCCTCCTCGAGGGGGCGGTACCTCGTCTCCACGGGGAAGGTGCGGCCGGACACCTCGACGACAGGAGCGCCGCCGAAGTGCTCCGAAAAGCGCGCGGTGTCGATGGTCGCCGAGGTCACGATCACGCGCAGCTCGGGGCGCTTCGGGAGCAGCTGCTTGAGGTAGCCGAGCAGGAAGTCGATGTTGAGGCTGCGCTCGTGCGCCTCGTCGATGATGATCGTGTCGTACTTGGCCAACATCCGGTCGTGGGTCAGCTCCGAGAGCAGGATGCCGTCGGTCATCACCTTGACCCGCGTGGCCGCCGTCACCTTGCGCGTGAACCGCACCTGGTAGCCGACGAACTCGCCCAACTCGACGCCGCACTCGACCGCGATCCGCTGCGCGACCGTGCGCGCGGCGATGCGGCGTGGCTGCGTGTGCGCGATCCGCTGCCGTCCCGCGAGCAGGCAGATCTTCGGCAGCTGCGTGGTCTTGCCGGACCCGGTCTCGCCCGCGACGACGACCACCTGGTGGTCACGGATCAGCCCGGCGATGTGCTCCGCCTCCCCCGCGATGGGGAGGCCGGGTTCGACGACGACGGTGGGAGTTGGCCCCTCCTGGGTCATCCGCGCGTGATGTACAGCGGGCAGAGCGCGTGCGCCATCAGGCCGCGCATCAGCCCGCCGAGGGCGAAGCCGGGGATCGACGACTCGCCCACGCCCAGCACGAGGAGGTCGTAGCCGGCGCTGCGGCTGACCAACTCGTTGATGGGGCTGTCGACGTTCACGTGCACCTCGTACTCGACGCCGGGGTGGCGCGCCGCGACGGCGGCCGCGATGGCCTCGATCCCGCCCTGCGCGAACCGGACCTGCTCGTCGAGCTGGGCTGGCGTGAGCTTGCGGGCGAAGATCCCGACGGGCGGCTGGACGGCGTGGACGACCTCGAGCCGCGAGCCGAGGCGCTCGGCCTGCACGAAGCCCGCCTCCAGCGTGCCCTCGGAGCCCGGGTCGGTCTGCAGGCCGACGCCGACGACGCCCCGCGAGCCGACCGGGTCGGGGTGGGCGGCGGCCGAGATGACCACGACGGGGCACGACGCGTTGGCGACGACCGCCACCGACGTCGAGCCGACGAACATGCGCTCCAGCCCGGACGCGGCGCGGCGGCCGACCACCACGAGGTCGGCGACCTCGCTCAAGCGGGCCATGACGCCGCCCGGCGAGCCCATGACGACCTCGGACTTGATCCGCTCGCCGGGGAGGCCGAGCTCGACGGCGAGGGCCTTCGCCTGCTCGTTCGCGGTGACGCCCGCGGCCTGCAGCACCTCGGGGTCGTAGACGACGCCCCAGGCGCCGGCCATCAGCGTGTCGTCGACGGCGTTGACGAGCATCAGCTCGCCGCCGACGGCCTTGGAGGCGTTGGCCCCGAAGCGCACGGCGCGGAGGCCGTCGTCGCTCCCGTCGACGCCCACCACGATCAGGGGAAGCTGGCGTTCAGTCATTGCGATGCTCCTCACTCTTGGTTCCCGAAACTACGCGGCCCGCGAGGACCGAGACCTCTATCGCGATGCCGACCGTGCGGTCGCCCTCGACCCAGCTGATGCTCTTCGCCGCGGCGTCGGCGGGAGCCGTCGCGCCGCGGGCGAGCACGGTCCATCCGATGGCCGACTCCTTGTCGATCTCGTCGACCTGGAAGGACACGTCCGTGGCGTCGAGCAGGGTGGCGAGCATCGTGCCGGGGGCCGTGTGGAAGACGATGACCCCCTCGCGCGTGCGGTAGTTCACCGGGACGATGTTGATGCCGTCGGGCCCGAGCCACGCGATGCGACCCACTTCCGCATCCGCGAGCAACGCCCAGCACTCGTCGGCGTCGAGCCGCGAGAAGTAGGTCACGGGTTCCCTTGTCATGACACAACCCTAGCGCGCCGAGCCCCCTCGCCGTCCGATTTGCCTGGCAGTCCACCGGCGCGCCCGCACGCCTCGGCCCGGATCCGGTCCTCGGGGCTGCGCGGGCAGGTGCCACCCACCCGACGATCGCTCAGGGCGTCGGGAACGTGGTGCGCCCGCCGAGCTTCGTGGCCAACTCCTCATCGATGCCGTCGGCGATCTGGCTGAGGGCGCGCAGCGCCTGCCGCAGGTGCACGGGGACGAACGGCTTGGCGGGCACGGAGATCTGCGCGAAGACGCGGTCGCGATGCAGGGCGAACCGCCCGTAGCGCGACTCGACGTTGAGGTCATTCAGCACCTCGCAGGCGCGCGAGCGATTGACGACGTCGTGCACCAGCGGGGAGAAGAGGACGAGTTCCCGGCAGTCGGCCGTCGAGCGCAGGAAGACGACGGCGGACCCGACGCGGATGGCGACGTCGCCCTGCTCGTTGCGCAGCGGCGGATGGCCGAACAGCTGGCGGAGTTCGGCGTCGACGAGCCGGTCGAGCTCGGGCTGGCCGCCCGCCTTGACGGCCTGTTCCTCTCGCTTCAGCTTGCGGGGCTCGAGCGGCACCCAGTCGGCCTGCCCGTGGAGGA
>DAONOU010000290.1:0-3107 GCA_035409265.1 Arachnia sp.
GACCCCCGAGATGACCTTGATCATCGTCGATTTGCCGGAGCCGTTCTCGCCGGC
This sequence comes from Arachnia sp., assembly GCA_035409265.1. GTDB lineage: Bacteria > Actinomycetota > Actinomycetes > Propionibacteriales > Propionibacteriaceae > Arachnia. The sequence continues at coordinate 55 of DAONOU010000290.1, forward strand.
GAGGCAGTGGACCTCGCCGGGGTATATGTCGAAGTCGACCTTGTCGAGGGCCTTGACGCCGGAGAACGCCATCGTGACTCCTCGGATCGACAGGAATGGTTCAGCCATTGCTCTCCTATCGGGTGTAGGGCCGCCCCCAGCTGTCGGCTGGTGGCGGCCCCACGGGCGATGTGATGGTCGGGATCAGAAGCCGAAGCTGTCGACGTTGTCCTTGGTGATCACGATCCAGCCGGCGCCCTCGAGGATCTTGTCGCTGCCCTCGGCGAACTTGACCTCGGCGTAGCCCTCGGCCTTGAGGTCGAGCGGCGCCTCGATCGGCTCCTTGTCGAGGATGCGGCGGGCGAGCTCGGCCATCGCGTAGCCGGCCTCCGCCGGATCCCACAGGGTGAGGGCGTGCACGAGGCCCTTCTCGAGGATCTGCTTGTTGGCCTCGGGCATGCCGGTGCCGGCGGTGAAGAACTTGCCCTGCAGGCCGAGCTCCTCGATGGCGCGGGCGACGCCGGGGGCGTCGAACGACGAGGTGCCCATGATGCCCTTGAGCTCCGGGTACTTCTTGATGAGCTCCTTGGCGGTCTGGTACGCGACCTCGCCGTCGTCCTGCGACTCGACGCGGGGCTCCGCCTCGAGCAGCTTCATGTTCGGGTACTTCTCCAGCTGGTGCGCGACGCCGCCGTCGGCCCACTCGTTGTGGGACGCGTTGGTGACGTGGCCGACCATCGTGGTGTAGAGGCCCTCGCCGCCCATGCCCTCGGCCAGGTTGTCCATGATGAAGCCGCCGTAGGCCGAGTTGTTGAAGGCCTCGAGGTCGTACATGGTGTTCTGCTGCGTCGCGCCCTCGTGCGTGACGACGACGATGCCCGCGTCCATGGCCTCCTTGAGGACCGGCTCGAGCGCGCCCGGATCGACGGGGACGACGCAGAGCGCGCTGACCTTCTGCGCGATCAGGTCGCGGATGACCTGCGCCTGCTGGGTGGCGTCGGTGGTCGCCGGGCCCTTCTGGAAGACGTCGAGGCCGGTGTCGGAGGCGTAGCGCTTGACGCCGGTCTCCATGCGCACGAACCACGGGTTCGTGGAGTCCTTCGGCACGACGGCGATGGTGTGCGCGCCGCCGCCCCCGCCTCCGGTGGTGGCGCCACCGGTCGGGTTGGTCGTCGCGCCCGGCGATGCCGTGTCGTCGTTGCAGGCGCTGAGGCCGACAGCGGCCGCGACCGCGATGCCGTTGATCTGGATGAATAGACGCCGCTTCATGGTGTCCGTCCTTTCGAGGCCCTGGTGTGGAGCGCTGGGGCGGCCCTGCCCCGAGCTACTTAAAACGCTTTAATAGCGCTACGGGAGACACTACTCTGAGCCAAGGAGATTTTTCATCCCCGTCCACCGGATCGATATCGATCCGTGACCTTTGGGAGGCAGCGTGGCTATCCCCGACCCACCGCCGAGCGCCGGGCGCCCGCGCATCATCGACGTCGCCGCCCTCGCCGAGGTGTCGCCGGGGACGGTGTCGAACACGCTGAACCACCCAGAGCGCGTCAACGCCGAGACGAGGGACCGGGTGATGGCCGCCATCGACCAGCTGGGCTTCGTGCGCAACCAGCAGGCGCGGATCCTCACCGGCGCGCCCAGCACCACCTTGGGGCTGATCGTCGTCGACTTGAAGAGTCCGTTCTTCATGGAGCTCGCGCACGCCGTCGAGCGCGCGGCGTCGGCACTCGGCCACGTCGTCATCATGTGCAACTCCGAGAACGACCGCGAGCGCGAGGCGCAGCTCCTCGACGTGCTGGCGAGCCAGCGGGTCGCCGGCGCCCTCGTGACCCCGACGGGTGGGAGGCGCCCCTTCCGAGACTCGCTCGCCGGGCCGCCGATCGTGCTGATCGACGAGGAGAGCCCCGAGTATCCGTGCTCGGTGCGTGTCGACCATGTCGAGGGCGGACGCCAGGCCGCGCGGCACCTGATCGGGCTCGGGCACCGGCGGCTGGCCTTCGTCGGCGGCATGCCCGACCTCGGCCAGTTCCGACAGCGCGTCGTCGGCATGCGCCTCGCGATGTCGGAGGCCGGCCTCGACCCGGACGGGCTCGCGATCACCCGCTCCGACGGCATCAACCTGGAGAGCGGCGAGGCCTCGGCCGGGCGCCTGCTCGCCATGGCCGACCGCCCCACCGGCGTCTGCTGCGGCAACGACATGATCGCGTTCGGCGTGTACCGCGCGCTCGACCGGGCGGGGGTGCGGGTGCCCCAGGACGTCGCGCTCGTCGGCTACGACGACGTGGCGTTCGCCGCCGACTGGATCGTTCCGCTGACCACGGTGCGGCAGCCGACGCGAGAGATGGGCCGACGCGCCGCCGAGCTGCTGCTCGACCACGCGACCAGCGCCGTCCACGAGCACGAGCGGGTGGTCCTCACGCCCGAACTGGTGGTGCGCCGATCGAGCGGGGCCTAACCCGCCAACCGCTTCAGCGCCTCGGCGTAGCGCGCGTGGGTGGCGGCAACGACGTCGTCGGGGAGCGGGGGCGGCGGGGTGTCCGACGCCTTGTCCCAGCCCGACTCCTTGGTCAGCCAGTCGCGCACGTACTGCTTGTCGAAGCTCGGCAGCGACTCCCCCGGCTGCCAGAGCGCGGCGTCCCAGAAGCGCGACGAGTCGGGGGTCAGCACCTCGTCGGCGAGGACGAGCGTGCCGTCGGCGCGGTGGCCGAACTCGAACTTGGTGTCGGCGAGGATGATGCCCCGCTCGGCGGCGATGCGCTCCGCGCGGGCGTAGATCGCCAGCGTCAGGTCGCGCAACTGCGTGGCGAGCGCCTCGCCGTGCAGCCGGACGATGGTGGCGAAGTCGACGTTCTCGTCGTGCTCCCCCAGCGGCGCCTTGATCGCGGGCGTGAAGATCGGCTCCGGCAGCTTGTCGCCGTCGCGGAGGCCCTCGGGCAGCGGGATGCCGCACACCGTCCGGCTCTCCTGGTACTCCGTCCAGCCGCTGCCCGTGAGGTAGCCGCGCGCGACGCACTCGACGTCGACCATGTCGAGCGCCTCGACGACGGTCGCCCGCCCGGCGACCGCCTCCGGGA
>DAONOU010000291.1:0-3076 GCA_035409265.1 Arachnia sp.
GTGGCCGGGGACGTCGCGCGGCACGAACCAGCCGTCCTGGATGGGTTGGGCCTCGATGACGCCCAGCTCGGTCAGGGTGCCGCCCTCTGTCATCTCGGCCCAGGAGATGTTCGGGACGGCGCAGAGCACGTGGGCGCTCAGCTCCATGACGAAGTGCGGCGTCATGGGCAGCCCGAACGCGCGCGCGGTGTCGGCGACGGCCAGGTACGGCGTGATGCCGCCGATCCGGCCGACGTCGGTCTGCACGAAGTCGCAGGCGTCGGCGACGAAATACTGGTTGAACTGCTGCAGCGTGTAGAGGTTCTCGCCGAGGCCGATCGGGGTGGTGGACCGCGCCCGGAGGCGACGATGACCCTCCACGTCGTCGACCCGAAGCGGCTCCTCGACCCAGAGCAGGTCGAGGTGCTCGTAGCGCTTCATGGCGAGGGCGGCCTGCGGGAAGCTCCAGCCCTGGTTCGCGTCGACGGCGAGGGGGTAGGTGCCGACGCGCTCCCTGATCCGGGTGAGGCGCTCGACGTCCTCCTCCACGTCCGGCTTCCCCACCTTCACCTTCGCCGCGCCGTAGCCGAGACGCTTCCAGTTCTCGACCTGATCGGCCACCTCCTCGGCGCTCAGGTGGAGGTTGATGCCGCTGCCGTACAGCGGCACGCGGTCGCGGACCCGGCCGAGCACGTCGGCGAGCGGCAGCGACAGAGACTTGCCGACGAGGTCCCAGAGGGCGATGTCGACGGCGGCCAGCGCGAGGGTGGTCACGCCGCCGGGGCCGTTGTCGCGCAGGTAGTGCCACGCGTCGTGCCACACCGAGCGGGGATGGGCGGGCTTGCCGAGGAGGGTGGGCCGCAGCTCCTCGAGCATCGCGAGGATCGTTCGTCCTCCGACGCCGGAGGTGTGGGTGAAGCCCGTGCCCGTGGAGCCGTCGTCGGCCGTGATGTCCGCGGTCACGATCTCGATGTGGGTGACGGTGTGGATCTGGTCGCCCCAGGTGCCTCCGGGCAGCGGGATGCGGGAGAGCTGGAACTCGATGTCTGAGATTCGCATGGTGTCGGTTGTTTCTTTCGAGTGAGTGAGGAAGACGGGTCAGCCCTTGACCGCGCCGGCCGCCAGGCCGGCGACGAGGCGCTTCTGGACGAGGAGGAAGCCGAGCACCACCGGGAGGACGGAGAGGACGCCGCCCGCGGTCAGGAGGTCCCAACGGATCTGGTACTCGCCGATGAACAGCTGGAGGCCGACCGGGAGGGTGCGGGTCGCCGGGGACGAGGTGAACGTCAGGGCGTAGAGGAACTCGTTCCAGGTGAGGATGAAGGCGTAGGTGCCCGCCGCCACCATGCCCGGGAGGAGCAGGGGGAGGATGAGCATCCGGATGATCTGCCAGGTCGACGCGCCGTCGATCGCGCCGGACTCCTCCAACTCGCGCGGGATGCCGTCGAGGAAGCCCTTGAGCAGCCACGTCGCGAACGGCGTCGCGAAGGCGGAGTGCACCATGGCGAGGCCGATCTTCGTGTCCAGCAGGCCGAACGCGTTCAGCTGCTGCTGGAGCGAGAGCACGAGCAGCACCGCGGGCAGCATCTGCGCCAGGATCAGCGCCGTCATGGTCTGGCGCCGGCCGAGGAACTCGAACCGGGACAGCGCGATCGCGGCGCCGGTGGCGCAGATCAGCGTGATCGGGACCGACATGAGGGCCACGAGGAGGCTGTTCCTCAGGTAGGCGAGGAAGTGCGACGTCCTGACGAGCTCCCCGTACCCCTCGAACGTGACGGAGCTGGGGATCAGGCTCGCGCCCGCGGCGGCCAGCTCTGCCTTCGGCGTGATCGAAGTGATGATCATCACGATGTAGGGGCCGAGGATGCCGAGCAGGATGAGGAGGAGGCCGACGTATCGCGCCCACCTCCCCGCTACCGCGCCGGGGGTGTTTCTGTACTTCATCGTCGCTCCTCGTTGCGCTTGGTGAGCATCAGGTACTGGCCGCCGTGTGCAGGGGCATCACCTTGGCGAGCAGCGACGTCTCCAACGCCTGGCGGACGACGAGCAGCTCGGCCACCGTCGTCCGAGGTTCGCCGGTCAGCTCGGCGCTGGAGGCGACGAGCGAGCCGAGGTCGGCGCCGACCCACCGGCGCCGCGCGCCTTGACGAGAATTGACCGCCCCGAACGCCTCGAGCACGCCAAGGGCCTCGCGGAGTTGTTGCCGCCCCACGCCGAGCTCGGCCATGAGCGCCGACTCGCTGGGCAGCACGGCGCCCGCCTTCACGTCGTCGGCGCGGAGACGCTCCGCGAGCCGCATTACAAGACTGTCATGACCAAACTTGTCCGACATGTTGCTCGCCTCCTCTGGCCATCCGCGGGCTGCACCGGTGCAGTACGGTTAGCTTCCGCCAATCGACGCGAACGAGTCAACGTCACTTGTCGGACAAGAAAGCGCTTGTCATGCGGCAATGCAGTCGCCACATGCATGGCCATAGGCTCGCTCTCCGACGAGCCTTGGCTCCTGCACCGACTTCGACTACCTCGCGTCAGCACACGGAGTTTCGACGTACAACCTGCCCCTCCGTGCCCTGTTCGGCAGGGGAAGGGCCGCTGCGCGTCATAACTCCGGGGCAAGCGAGTATCACGCCGCCCGCTTGAGCGGTGGGACGCATCGGTGGCGCCGCCAGGGATCGATCAGCTCGACGCCGGTGTCCTGGAGATTCTGCTGCTCGTTTACTGGGCGGCGGTGGCGATCCTGATCATCGCCGAGGACCGCGACCCCACGGCCGCGCTCGCGTGGCTCCTCGTCCTGATCGCGCTTCCCGGCGTCGGCCTGGTCTTCTACTTCTTCTTCGGCCGCAACTGGCCGGCGATCGCGCAACGCTCGAAGAAGGTGCAGCACACACGGGCGACGGCGCGGCGCTTCATGGAGCCGTACTACGCGCGCCACGACGAGGCGCTCCCCCGGCTCAAGGCGCGACACCCCGAGAGCTGGACGCTGCACAACGCCAACCTGATCACCAACCTCGCCGAGTCGCCGCCCATGACGGTGCGCACCTTGGACATCTACGAGCACGGCGACGAGTACTTCGACGTGCTTGTCAACGACCTCGCG
>DAONOU010000292.1:0-3074 GCA_035409265.1 Arachnia sp.
CCTCCAAGGAGGAGCCCGTGATGTGGATAGGCCCGTCGCCCCCGCTCGGCGGTCCGCCGGTCTGCTCGTCCGCGGCCCACCACAACCTCGGGTCGGCCCCCGGGAAGCCCGGCGAGCCGTCCGCGGCGGAGACGCCCGCCAGCCGCGCCAGACGGACGGCCGCGGCGCGCCGCAGCCCGGGCGAGGCGGCCTCGTCGGCGAGGGTGCGGCGCAGCTCGCCGACGAGCGCGGCGGCGCTGAGCAGCAGCTCCGGCCGCCCGTAGACCCGCTCGACGGGGACTCCGAGTTCGGCGAGGAACCGCGACGGCCGCCCGCCCTCGCCGTCGACTCCCTGCACGGCGCTGACGCTCAGGCCCGAGCGAGCCCGCGAGCACGCCACGTAGAACAGCTGACGCTCGGTGACCAGGTGGGCCAGCGGCGACGGCGGGAGCAGAGCCTCGCGGGTGATCCGCTCGGCGTCCAGCAGCAGGCCCGAGCGCACGAGCCGCGGCCACGACCCCTCCTGCACGCCGATCAGCCAGGCGCGCTCCCACTCAAGGCCGCGCGTCCGGTGGGCGGTGACCACGCGCACGCCCCGCGCCTCGGCGCTCAGCTCGCGGCCGGTGTCGGCGGGGATCTCCTGGGCCGCCACCTCCGACAGCAAGGTGGCTGCTCCCGACGCCCCTCGCAAGTCGTCCGCGCGCGCGGCGACCTCGAACAGCTCCACCATCGCGTCCAGGTCGGCGTCCGCGCGCCGCATCCCCCGCAGGGCCTGCTCGCGGAGCCGGGTGGGCCAGTCGGTGCCGTCCCACAGCTCCCACAGCGCCACCTGGACCTCGGCGCCGCCGTCGAGCAGCGCGCCCGCCCTGCCGAGCAGCGCCGCCAGGCCGCGGGCCGCCTCCGCCTCAGGCCCGGTGATGTCCTCCAGCAGGCGCGGCTCCCCCAGGCACCTGCCGAGCAGTACCGCCGACGCACCCTCCGCGCGGTGCCGCGCCAACAGCCGCCGGCCCAGCTCCCGCTGCGCCACGCCGTCGAGCCCGGCCAGCGGGGACGCGAGCAGCTGCCTGGCCTCGTCCGCCTCCGGACGCCCACCGCGGGCCGCCACCCCGAGGGCGAGCAGCAGCGTGGCCACCGCGGGCTGCTCGGCCAGCGCGATCTCGTCACCCGAGACGTCGACCGGCACCCCGAGCCGCACCAGCTCCTTCGCGACGGCGGAAAGCTGGCCGCGCCCCGCGCGGGTGACCACGGCCATGTCGGACCAGGCCAGCCCTCCCCTCGTCGCGGCCTCGCGCAGCTCCGCCGCCACGTGCGCGAGCTCCGCCGACGAGTCGTCGAACACCCGCACGCGCACGTCGCCGCCGGGCCCGGTGGCCGACGGCGCGGGCGCGGCCCCGTGGGCGCCCAGCCGCGCGTCGAGCGCGGCCAGCGCGCCGGCGACCGCGCCCCGGGAGCGGTGGCCCGCCGTCAGCGCCAGCACCTCGGCGCCGGGAAGCTCCGCCACGTCCGAGAGCGCGTCCGCGCTCGCCCCGCGATAGCCGCCGATCCGCTGGTGCGGGTCGCCGAGCGCGACGACGGGCAGGCCGGCCCTTGCGAGGTCTGCGACAAGCCCCGCCTGGGCGGAGTCGAGCTCGTGCGCGTCGTCGACGATCACCGCGTCGAACGACGCGGCCACGCCCGCGATCACGTCGGGCTCGGTCAGCAGGAGACGCGTGCGGTAGACGAGTTCGGCGTAGTCGAGGTGCCCGGAGAAGTCGCCGACCGTGAGGTACAGCTCCATGAACCGCGCCGCGGCGAGGAAACCCTCGTCGCCCGCCTCCCGCGCGAGCGCCTCCATCGCCTCGGCGTCCAGCGACAGTTGGCGCGCACGAGCGAGCACGTCGCGCAGCTGCCGCGCGAACGCCCGGGTTCCGACGGCCTCGCCCAGCGACTCCGGCCACCGTCTCCCGGGCAGCCCGGCCAGCAGCTCGCGGATCCGCGCCTCCTGCTCGGGCGCCCGCAGCAGCGTCCACGCCCCCTCGTCGTGGGGCCAGTAGCGCCGCATCAGGCCGAGCGCGAGGCCGTGCACCGTCGTCACGTGCGGCGAGGTCTGGGCGCCCGCGACCTGCCGGGCGATGTCCCGCCGCAGCGCCTGAGCCGCGGGCCTCGAGTGCGCCAACACGATCACGCGGTCAAGCGAACTCCCCGCTGCCACCCGCCGGACCGCCGCGGCCGCGGCGACGACGGACTTCCCGGTGCCCGGCCCGCCGAGGACAACGCGCACGCCGCCCCCCAGCGCCGCGGCGGCCTCCTGCTCGCGCGTCAACTCCGGCACGCGAACGCGCCGGGGCGGGAGGAACTGGAAGCTCATGAACCCGATGCTCTCAGCTACCACTGACAATTTCACTTCGACCCTTCGTTCGCTCGGGACGACGGTCAATGCGGCTCGCTCCCGCCCACGCCGAGTATGTGGGCGAGCAGGTACGCGCCGAGACCATCGGGCCGCTCGCCGTACCGATTGAGCGCCCCAGCACCGACTCAGACCACGACCGACCAGCACGCGGTTTGTAGCCACTGTGGAGCACGCCCCGGCGCTCAGAGCGGTGGTCTCGCTCTGACCGGCAACAAGGCCTAGCAGCCTTCAGACATCCTGCGCCTACGCGGTGGGGTTTCCGAGCGACTGGCGCACCAGCCCTGCCGCGTGGGGCGCATCGACCGCGAGGCGATCCAGCACGTCTACCGCTGTCGCATCACCGCCCCAGGCGCGGGCGATCGCGGTCACGATCCCGCCGAGTGTGTCCGGGTGCGCCTCGTGGAGCCCGGCGAGGAAGGCATCGGGGTGCTGAACCTCGATACCCCACGAGCCGAGAGCGTGGGCAGGGAAGTCACGCAGGTTCCGCGTGACAATCACCTCCGCCTCGGTGCAGATCGCGGCAGCCAGAACGTGCCTATCGTCGGGGTCGGGGAGTTCGAGCTGGTCGATCAGGTACTCGTAGCCGGTGACGGTGACATCGCGGATTGCGTCGTTCATCAGCCGCCGGGTGCGGTCCAGTCTGCTGGGTTCGAGGTCTGGCCGGTTCGCCCGGAGGTTGCGGAATACCTCATCCAGAATCCGTTCC
>DAONOU010000293.1:0-3074 GCA_035409265.1 Arachnia sp.
ACGACCGTTCACCAGGAACCGAAACGACACACCAAACCTAACCAAGTACTACTAGCCCTGGCCCGCGAGGATCTCGTCGAGTCGCTGCACGCCCAAGCCACGGCTGGGCTCGCGTTCATCCCGGTGCTGGCGGCCCAGGTCCTCTATCTGACCATCTCAGGCGGCTTCTTGGGCTCCGCGATCGCCCTCCTCGCCCTTCTCTCCGCCCGGCACTACCGCTTGTTCGTCATCGTCGTGGCGTTGTCGATGCCGGTGATCTTCAAGGCTTGGCCGCTTCCAGCCGCGAGTAACCCGATCAACGCCCTGGTCACCGCGCACGCAGTGATGACCGGACTCCCGCTATGGGCCGCACCCGTAGCCTGCCTCTTCGGCATCGCCGTTCTCGGCGTTCTGGCCTTCGGCATGGACCGGCGTTCCGCGAACCGCGCCTTGTCTTCAACTAGGGTGCGGATCGATCGACGTTGGGCTTGGTACTGGCTGATCGTCGGCATCGGCATGCTGGCCACCGCCCCCCTTCAGGATCCCGAGCTGCCCCTGGCCTCCCAGCTCCTCTACGGCGCGAGCACAGAAGGACTGTCGTTCGTGCGCTGGGCCTTCGCCGTCATCGTGTGGGGCGGTCTCGCGCTAGTTCTTATGCTGCGCTGGTCACACACACTCACCGCGCGCCTTCCTTACCTTCTCCTGCGCATCGCCTCCGTGATCGCGCGCAGCGACGCGTTGGCCACCCGTGCCCGCTCGCCCAGGTCCTCGGCCGCCGTCCTGTCCATCCGCTCGGGGAACGACGACGCCGCGAGCGCCAGGCCCGTCAGGTTTCGCGCCACAAAGTCATGTAGGTCGGCCGCGAGCGCGAACTGTCGCTCCCGATGCTCGGCCTCGACGCGGGCGATCTCGGCCCGCACGACTCCCCGGATGCCGAGCCCCAGCCCCCACGCCGCCGCATACATGATCAGCGTCGACCCCACCACCGCGACCACCTGGCCGGGCTCCGCCCTGCCATAGGAGGTGTAGAAAAGGAGGCAGCCGAAGATGACGGTGCCGACGACCGCCAGCGCGAACTGCCCGCGCCGAACCGTCATCGCCACGGCACAGGCGTTGACGACGTGGTACATCCCGTAGCCGAGCGGGTCGATCACCACGCCTGCGCACGCCGCCGCCATCATTGCGGCGAGCCCCGCTCGTGGCCACCGCGTCATCGCGAACAGTAAGGCGAGTGTGACAGCGTCCCACCACGGATTCCAGGTCCCGTGCCGCGTACCCGAGAACCACCCGTTGATGGCGACGAGGAAGAGCAGCACTCCGAGAATGCACTCCACTCCTCCGGAGGTGAGAACCGACCGCACCCGCATGCGGAGCATGCTACTCGGGTGATCCTGGAGGTCGTCCGTCGTCAGGGGCAACCAGGCCACCACGGTGCCCAGTCACAGATGCCCGGTGCCTGAGTGGTCGCTGCGGCGGGGACCTCGGCCGCCACCGCGGTCGGCTGCGGCACGAACGCGAGCGGGGTCAGGAGAACAACAAGAAACTTCATGCCCCAGACGCTAGACCCTCGCTCCCGCCGCCCGGGGCTGGGCGCCTGCAGAGGGCACAAAAGTGCCCAATTTCGATGGATTGCTGGGGCACCCGTTCGCAGGCGACGTCGGGGCTACACGTGCCGACACCAAGGCGATGGCCAAGCGCCTCGCCCCTCTCGACTTCGTCGGCGGGGTCGCGGTCCTCGCCGTGCTCTCCGCGACGATCAGCGCCGTTCCCCCGGCGCTTTTCGCCGCGACCCGAGACCCGGTAGCGGTGCTGCGGACGCCCTAACGGGTCGGGTGCAGCGCGACCTGGGTCGCCTTGACCACCGCGACGACCGCGTCGCCCTCGGCCAGGGCCAACTCGCGGAGTGCCGACGGCGTGACGTCGGCGTGGATCCGCTGGCCGCCGGCCAACAGGCTGACCCGCTGCACGAGGCCGCGGTCCTCCACCCCGGCGACGACGGCGGGAAGCTCGTTGCGCGGGCTGCCGTGCGGGGCCGCGCGGAAGATGCTGACCGCGTCGGGCGGGAAGACCGCGCGCGCGGGGCCGGGCGGCAGCGGCGACTCGGCGAGGCCCGCGATCGCGGCCCCGCCGTCGAGGCGGACCGCCCCTCCGTCGTCGGCCGTGCCGTGGAGGAGGTTGAGGCCGACGAAGTCGGCGAGGAACGGCGTCCCGGGGCGCTGGAACACGTCCTCGACGGCCCCGGTCTCGGCCACGCGGCCCGCCTCGAGGTAGGCGACGCGGTCGGCGAGGACGAGGACGTCGAGGGGGTCGTGCGTGACGAGCAGCGTGGTGATGCCGCGGAGCCGGTCGCGCAGGACGCGCCTCAGCTCGGGCGTGGCGCTGGCGTCGAGCGCGGCGAATGGCTCGTCGAGGAGGACGACGTCGGGGTCGAAGGCGAGCGCGCGGGCCAGCGCCACCCGCTGGGCCTGGCCGCCCGACAGCTCGCGGGGCCTGCGCCTCTCGAACCCCGCAAGCCCCACCGCGGCGAGTTCCCTCTCGGCGCGCGCCCGCGCCTCCACCTTCCCGACTCCGCGGGAGCGCGGCCCGTAGGCGACGTTGTCCAGCACGCTGAGGTGCGGGAACAGCAGCGGGCGCTGCTCCAGATAACCGACCCGGCGCCGGTTGGCGGGGACGAAGCCGCGCGCGTCGGCGACGGTCGCGGCGCCTATGGCGACCTCCCCGTCGTCGGGGCGCAGCGCGCCGGCGACGAGCTGGATGGAGGTGGACTTGCCCGCGCCGTTGGGGCCGATCAGCGCGAGGATCTCGCCCGGGGCGACGGCGAGCTCGACGCGGACGCCGCGGGCGGCGACCCCGGCGTCGAGGCGGAGGCCCTCAGCCATGGCTCCCCCAGGCGCGGAAGTGGGTGGCGAGCCAGACGACGACACCCGCGACGGCCAGCAGGACGACTGAGAGCGCGAGCGCGAGGTCGGAGTCGGACTCGCGCAACAGGTAGATCTCGAGCGGCAGGGTGCGGGTGGTGCCCTGCAGCGAGCCGGCGAAGGTCAGGGTGGCGCCGAACTCGCCGAGCGCGCGGGCGAACGACAGGGCGGTGCCGG
>DAONOU010000294.1:0-3070 GCA_035409265.1 Arachnia sp.
AACCCGCCGCCCCCGCCGGGGAAGCCACCGCCACCTGGGAACTCGCCGCCGCCCGGGAAGCCACCACCGGGGAACCCGCCGGTGCCGAACGGGTTCTCCTGGTTGCCGCCGCCGCTGCCGCCGGTGAAGCTCGGGATGAAGGTCTCGACGACGATGGTGTCGCCCTCGGCGAGGCCCGCGGTGATGATGGTCGAGCCGTCGATGGTCTCGCCGGTGGTGACCTCCGTGGGCGTGTCGACGCCGTCGACGAGCTTGGTCACCGTCGACTTTCCGTCCTCCGTGGTGATCGCGGAGGCCGAGACGGCGAGGACGTCGGTGTGCTGCGCGGTCACGATCGCGACGGTGACGCTCGACCCCGCGAACAGGCCCTCCGGGTTGCCCGTGACGTCGATGGTGACGGGGAAGGAGCTGGTGCCGGACGATGAGGACGAGGCCTGCACCGCGACCGAGTCGATGGTGCCGTAGATCGGATCGTCGCGGCCGCTGACGGTGAGCTCGGCCTGGAGCCCGCGCTTTACCGAGGCGATGTCGGCGCTGGTGACCGAGGTGCTGACGACGAACGAGTCGTCGGTGATCAGGACGATGTCGGCGGTCGAGGCCGTGTCGCTCGAAGACGCGCCGGCCCCACCCATCGCCGCTCCGCCGCCTCCAGAGGAGGAGCCGACGGAGTCTCCCTCCTCGACGTTGACCTGCGCGACGATGCCGTCGAAGGGAGCGGTGAGGCTGGCGTTGTCGAGGTTTGCCTCGGCCTGCGCGACGGCGTTCTTCTTCACTTGGACGTTCGCCTCCGCGGCGCGGATCGAGGCGTCGCTGGCATCGTCGTCGTCCTCGAGGTCGGAGAGCGTCTCCTTGGCCGCGGTGAGGTCGGCGTTTGCCGAGCTCACCGCGATCCGCAGCGACGCGTCATCGATGCTGGCCAGCGTGTCGCCCTTTTCGACCTTGTCGCCGACCGCGACGTCGACGGTCTCGACGGTGCTGGACGCGTCGAAGCTGAGGTCGGCCTGGCGCTCGGGCTCTAGGGTGCCGCCGGCGCTCACCGTGGTCTTCAGCGTCGTGGGGCTGACCGTCACCTCCTGGCGAACGCTCTGTGCAGCCTCCTCCCGGGGCCAGAAGTACCAGGTGCCTGCGGCTATGCCGGCGGCCACCACCACGGCGGCGGCGACCACCAGCACGCGCGCCTTCGCGGTGCGGGGCCACAGCCACGGCTTGCGCCGGCCGTCCTTGCGTGGACTCATCGATTCTCCTGAGTGCTCGTCTTGCGTCCGGGCTAGTCAAGCGGGGCTTCCTACCGAATCGTTTGGGCCAACCTGTGTAGAGCCTGTGGCCCTGCACCCCGCCGGCTCCTAAGCTGGCGCCATGCCCATGCCACGCAGCACGCCCGCCGCCGAAGGAGTCGACTCGAGGGGGCTGCTCGCGCTGCTCGACGCGTTCGAGTCGCCGGGCCATGAACTCCACTCCATCATGGTCGCGCGGCACGGGAAGCTCATCGCCGAGGGATGGTGGGCGCCCTACGCGCAAGACCGCGTGCATCTGGCCTACTCGCTGAGCAAGAGCCTCACGTCGACGGTGCTCGGCGACGTGGCGGGTCGCGGCCTGATCGACCTGGACGCTCCGGTCTGGTCGTACCTCGCCGAGCTCGAGACGATTCCCGAGAAGTGGCGCCGGGTCACCGTGCGCAACTGCATCACGATGACCGTCGGGCACACGGAGGACGCGTGGAGCTGGCGCGGCGACGACGAGCCCGTGCCCGGCGCCCCCGAGTCCCGCGACGAGCTGCTGGACAGGATCCTGGGGCGCGTGCCCGACGGCGAGCCCGGCGAGGCGTGGGCCTACAACCAGGTGGGCACGTACCTGGTGGCCCAGGCCATCGCCGCGGCCACCGGGGAGCCGGTAACCGCACACGTGCGGCGCCTCCTCGACAGGTTCGGCGGCGCGGACGCCAAGGCGCAGCGCACGTTCCAGGGCCACGACCTGGGCTTCAGCGGGATGCACGTCACGACGCCGACGATCCTTGCTCTGGCCCAGACCTGGCTCGACGGCGGCGTCTGGGACGGCGAGCGGGTCGTGCCTGCGGACTACGCCGCGCTGGCCCCGATCCCGAGCCCCGCCTCGCTGGGGAGCGACGACGTCGGCGACTGGTCGCTCGGGTACGGCCACTCGTTCTGGAGCCAGCGCCACGGCTACCGCGGCGACGGCGCGTTCGGCCAGTACCTCGTCGTGCTCCCCGAGCAGGACGTCGCCGTCGCGATCACGTCGGAGGTCGAGAACATGCAGGACGTGCTCGACCTGCTGTGGCGCCATCTCATTCCTTCGATCGACGTCGAACCAGACCCCGAGGCCGACGCCGAGCTGGCCCGCCGGCTCGCCGCGCTCGCGCATCCGCCGCTGGCCGGGGACGAGCGCCACGGCTCGCCGACGCTCCCCCGCGCCGCGTCGTCGGAGCTTCCCGAGGCCTTCTCCTCCGCGGCCCTGGAGCCCTCCGACGACGGCCACGTCCTGCTGCTCGACCACCCCGCGGGGACCCTGGTCACGAGGATCGGCGACGGCGAGTGGCTGGAATCGCGCTGGCCGACCCCGCTGGGCCCCGAGCTCCCGGTCGTCGCCAGCGGCGCGTGGCGCGACGGCGTCTTCGTCGCGGAGCTCCGCCTGATCGAGACCCCGCACACCGTCCTCGTGGAGCTGGACCCGTCGGCCGGGGCCGCGCGGCTGAACTGGCGCCTGGTCCCGCTCACCGGCCCCGATCCCCTGTCCACGGCGGCCTTCCCCTTCTGAGACCGGTCTTCCCGCGATCGGGACGGCCGCCACCCCGGAGCCTTTTAGTTGTAATTTCAATCAAATCGGCCTAGTGTGTGGGTGAACGCGAAACCACTTCCCTCCGGGGCGAGGAGATCGACATGGGACCTGAGCAGAACGCCGCCGTCGACGAGCGCGCGCTCTCGGCGGGCCTCGCGATGGACGCCGTCACGCTCAGGGTCGGCGACCTCGAGCAGATGAGCGGGTACTACGAGAACGCGCTCGCGCTCACCCCCATCGAGGAGCGCGCCGGGGGCGCCGAGGTGCATCGCGTCCT
>DAONOU010000295.1:0-3042 GCA_035409265.1 Arachnia sp.
GGGCCTGGAGGGCATCCCTCCGGCCGAGCTCCTGGCGCGGGGGCGCGCTGAGGTCGAGGTCTACGGCGTCGAGCTGGCGCAGGGGACCGTCGAGGGCGTCGAGCGCGAACGGGGCGGGCTGCGGGTCGCCACCTCCGACGGCGCCGCCCTCACCGCGCGCGCCCTGGTCGTCGCGACCGGGCTGACCGACGAGCTCCCGGACGTCCCCGGGCTCGCCGAGCGCTGGGGCAGCAGCGTGCTGCACTGCCCCTACTGCCACGGCTGGGAGGTCCGCGACCGGCGCCTCGGCGTGCTCACCACCTCGCCGCTGAGCCTGCACCAGGCCGAGCTCATCCGGCAGTGGAGCGACCGGGTCGTCGTCTTCACGGCTGGGCTCGGAGCGATGACTCCCGAGGCTGAGCGGCGCCTGCGCTCGCGCGGGATCGCGCTCGAACCCGAGCCCGTGAAGGGGGTCCTCGGCGAGGGCACCGCCATCGCCGCCGTCCTCCTCGACGACGGGCGCCAGGTGCCGGTCGACGCGATCTTCACCTTCGGGGCGCCGCGGCCGCACGACGGCTTCCTCGCCCCGCTGAACCTCGCGCGCGCCGAGACCCCGTTCGGCTCGTTCCTCGCCGTCGACCCGATGGGCAGGACCAGCGACGAGCGCATCTGGGCCGTCGGCAACGTCGCGAACCCGGCGGCGAACGTACCCCTGTCGATCGGCGCCGGCTCCTTCACCGGCGCCGCGGTGAACGCAGCCCTGGTCGCCTGGGACTTCGACGCGGCAACACGTGGCCGGGAGTAGACGGCGCCGCTCACCGGTGGGGTCGACGGGCCTCCCGCGGCCTACCCGGACTTGCGGCGGAACTCGCGCTTGCCGGCCGCCTTGCCGTGCGTGTGCCCGGCCTCGCGATCTGCCGTGATCCCGTGCGACGCGGACCTGTGTTCCGCCTGCTTCTTGCGCTCCAGCGCCTGCCGCATAGCTTCCTTCGGGTCAAGCTTCTCGGGCTCGTTGTTCTCAGTCTCAGCCATGCCCTCAACCGTAGGGGGCGGGGATGCCCGGGGCAAGGGAATCGCCGCGCCCGCCAGGACTGGTCGGCGAGTCGTGCCCCCTCGCGGCGTCGTGGCCCGCCGGTCCTTGCGCCTGGGCCGCGTTCGCGAGGATCCGGGGGGGGTCAGTCGCGAAGCGCGCGCCCGAGGGCGTCGAGCTTGCGTTCGACGTCAGCCAGTCGGCGGCCCAACTCCCCCACCGCGCCGGGGTCCAGCGCCGGCGGACCGGCGGCGCGGCGTCCCCGGGCGAACTTCAGGTAGCCGACCGCGATGGTGACGGCGAGGGCCGCCGTCACCACGCCGAACCGGACGAGGCTGGTGTCGGCGGAGAACGCCATGCCCACCGCATAGATCATGGTGAACACACCGCCGAGCAGGATGCCGTTGGAGAGCACGGCCTGATGCTCGGGGCAGGAACAGCGACACCGCGAGCAGCGCCGTCGCGCAGAGCAGCAGGATGATGCCCGTGACGAGCGTCCACTGGTCGCGCATGGCCGCCCAGGAGTCCTGGAGCGTGACGTCGACCGGGTAGTCCGGGCTCGGGTAGAACGTGTTGGCGCCGATGCCCACGAAGGCGACGACCACCAGTCCGAGGAAGAAGGCGAAGATGATCTGCAGTGCGGCGTTGGCCCTCATGCGTCGAGGTTACTCCTGAGGCGCGATGAGCCTCGGCGTGCTCACGCACGATTGTCCCCATCAGGACGACCTCCAGGCGCTCGACGCCTGACGGAAAAGTGCGCCTGGATCGAGGTTTTGCCCAAAAGGGCCGGTTCGGGAGCATCCTGATGGAGTTTCCCGTCAGATGCGCGCTTGAATTCGCAGTCCCGCGATGCCTCGGCGCGGCGGGGTCAGAGGTTCATGCCGCCGGAGGCTTCGATGCGCTGCGCGGTGATCCAGCGGCTGCCGTCGGAGAGCAGCGAGACGATCGCGCCGCCGATATCGTCGGGCTCACCCACGCGACCGAGCGCGGTCACCTGCGAGAGGTAGCGGCGGACCTGATCGTTGTCGCGCAGTGCACCACCACCGAAGTCGGTTCCGGTCGCACCGGGCGCGACCGCGTTGACGCGGATGCCACGGGGTCCGAGCTCCTTGGCGAGGTAGCGGGTGAGCACCTCGACGGCACCCTTGGCCGTCGCGTAGGCGGACTGGCCCGCACCGACGAAGCGGGTGAGCCCGGAGGAGATGTTGACGATCGCACCCCCGTCGGCGATAAGCGGGAGCAGCGCCTGGGTGAGGAAGAAGACGCCCTTGACGTGCGTGCTGAACAGCGCGTCGAACTGGGCTTCCGTGGTCTCCGCGAACGGCGCGGCGATCCCGATGCCGGCGTTGTTGACGAGGAAGTCGAAGTCCTCACGGCCCCACTGCCGCTGCAGTGCGGCACGGAGCGTGTCCACGAACGCGGGGAAGGTTCCGACCTGATCCACGTCGAGTTCGAGCGCGACGGCGGTGACACCGGCGGCCTGCGCCTCAGCGGCGGCGGCTTCGGCGTCCGTGCTGCTGCTGCGGTACGTGATGACGACGCCGACGCCGTCCGCGGCGAGCTTCAAGGCGGTGTTCCGGCCGACCCCTCGGCCTGCTCCGGTGATGACGGCGATCTTTGACTGCGACATGGGCAACTCCTTCGATCTGGCTGTTCGGTCGGTGTGGACCGAAGCTGTGCACCCAGCCTCCGCCGCATTCAGAACCGCATCCACGGCCTGTCCATCCCCCGATGTCCGATCCGAGAGACCGCATGCCCAGCAGGGGATCGACAGGCCGTGGATGCGCCTGCCAGCTCCGGGCAGGCTTGAATAGGTTGGAGAAGCTGCCCATGTGGAAGGAGTCGTGGCGATGATCGATCGTGCTGGGCTCGCGGAGTTTCTCCGCCGTCGTCGTGAAGTCCTCCAGCCCGAGGACGTCGGCTTGCCGCGAGGCCAACGGCGGCGCACGAGCGGGCTGCGTCGGGAGGAGGTGGCGGTGCTCTGCCGCATGTCGACCGACTACTACAGCCGCCTCGAACGAGAGCGAGGTCCG
>DAONOU010000296.1:0-3019 GCA_035409265.1 Arachnia sp.
GGCTTCGGCGCCAACGCCCAGCCGACCTTCCACCCGGTCACGTTGAACGTCTTCGCCGCGCTGGAGACGGTGATGGTGCGCTCGGCCATGCCCGGCAGCGACGCCAGCGGCGCGTGCGGTGCGTCGAACGTGAGCCGCTCGTAGACCTCGTCGGAGAGGACGAGGAGGTCACGCTCGACGGCGACCTCCGCGACGGCGCGCAGTTCGGCGTCGGTGAGGATCGTGCCCGTGGGGTTGTGCGGGGAGTTGACGACGATCATCGCGGTCTTCGGGCCGACGGCGGCGCGGAGGGCGTCGATGTCGAGGACGAACCGTCGGCCGTCGCGGACCAGGGGAACCGACACCCGCGTCGCCCCGGCCAGCGCGACGGCGGCGGCGTAGGAGTCGTAGTAGGGCTCGATCAGGACGACCTCGCTGCCAGGCTCGACCAGCCCGAGGATGGCGGCGGCGATCGCCTCCGTGGCGCCGACGGTGACCAGCACCTCGGAGGCGGGATCGAAGCGCTGGCCGCAGCGCGCGGCGCGGTCCTCGGCGATGGCCGCGCGGAGGTCGGCGATCCCCCGTCCGGGCGGGTACTGGTTGTTGCCGCCGGCGATCTGCTCGCGCGCGATCTCCAACATCCGCGGCGGCCCGTCCCAGTCGGGGAATCCCTGCCCGAGGTTCACCGCCGCGTGCCGCTGGGCCAGCTCCGTCATCTCGGCGAAGATCGTGCCGCCGAACTCGCGCAGCCGCCCGACGACGACCGACCCCTGAGCACTCATGCGCCGGATTCTATGTTCTCCCGTGCACAGATCTCTGTATGCGCGAGGGAAGGCTTATATGGGCCTACGTCGACGCATACAGAGATTTGTGCACGCGACCGGGTCCGGGGAGGGCAGGTAGTCTCCCCGGGTGCGCTACATCCTGTTTCCCGGCCGGCATCACCTCGTCACGCGGTTCCAGGCCGCGCACCTCGCTGAGCTGGTGGAGGCGAATCCCGGCGCGGAGGTGGTCTGGGCAATCACCAGCGCGGATCACGGCGGGACGCAGCGCAACCCGATCCCCGGGCCGCGGCGGCTCGGGCTCGTCGAGGCCGTCGTCGCCGCCGAGGCCCTGCCGTCGCTGACCTTCCTGATCGCCAACCGCCGGCCGAAGCCCGACTTCGCGCACTACGTCGTCGAGGAGATCCGCACCCAGACCGGCGGGCGCGTGACGATGACGCCCGACAACACCGTCGTCGCCTGCTCGACGCCCGCCGTGATCGCGGACTACGAACGCCTCGGCTTCGCCATCGACCCCGTCGAGCTGGGCACCGACGAGGCCCGCCCGTGGGACGTGATGGAGGCGATCATCGCGGCGGGCGGCGGATGGGCCGACGACGAGTGGATCGCGGCCCGGCTCCACCCCGTCGCGCGCGAGCACTACCTTCGCTACGGGCTGGCCGATGCCGTGCAGCAGATCCACGCCGACCCACTCGTCGACACCGACGACGGCGACATCACCGCGACGAGGGACTACGCGACCTACCGCGCGGCGTTCGAGAACAACGCCTGGCGCAAGGTGAGCGAGTTCGCGGACGCGGTGCGGCCCGGCCGGATCGTCGACGTGGGCTGCGCTACCGGCCAGACGATCAAGCTGCTGAGCGAGCGCCCGGAGCTGTTCGAGTCGGACTTCTACGGCGTCGAGGTCGCCGGCCCGCTGTACGGGATCTGCCAGCAGCGCAAGACCAACGGCGAGTTCGGCGACGCCAACGTCTTCTTCCACCAGCGCAACATCATGACCACGCAGCTGTTCGAGCCGAACTCGCTCGACACGGTGATCACGATGGCGCTGACGCACGAGATCGAGTCGTACCTCGGCCGCGCCGCGCTGCTCGAGTTCTGCGCCCGCGTCCACGACATGCTCCGCCCCGGCGGCGTGTGGATCAACTACGACGTCGTCGGCCCGGACGGCCGCGACGAGCCGGTCCTGGCGCGCCTCACCACCTCCGACGGCGCGGCCGCCGGCGAGCTGAAGGAGCTGTCGTCCCGCGCGCGCTTCGACCGCTTCGCGAACGACTTCCGCCACGCCGAGGGCGACGGGATCGCGTTCGAGAAGGTCCCCACCACGCTCCTTGAGCCAGGCGCGTCGACGAAGTCGACCGCGTCTGTGTCGAAAGGCGAGGAGTACCTCCGACTCACCCGCGGCGACCTATACGAGTTCCTGGCGAAGAAGGACTACGTCGATTCGTGGTACTCCGAGGCGCACGAGAAGTTCTGCTTCTTCACGCCCGACGAGTGGGTCCGGCTGCTCGAGGACGCCGGCTTCGCCTGCACGGACAAGACCCGCCCGATCCGCAACCCGTGGCTGATCGACAACCGCTTCTCCCCCGCCGCCGAGGTCTTCCGCCAGACCGACGCGGGCCTGGTCCCCGACGACTGGTCCTGGACCAACATCCTCCTCGTCGCGGAGAAGCCCGCGGGCTGAGCCGCACAATGCTGGCTATATCGCCAGCCCTGCGCATATACGCGAGGCCTGGCTATATAGCCAGCGTTATGCGCGCAGTTTGGCGCGACGGGCCACTGGTTGCCGGGTATCCTCAAGGCATGAGCGCGCCAGCCCTCACGGGTCATCCGACATCGCTGGATGACCTGCGCCGATTCGCACCCGCTATCCGAGCTATCGTCTCTCGGCACAGCGGGACCGAGCGGGTGCGCGTCTTCGGATCGGTAGCGCGGGGCGACGCCGGACCACACTCTGACATCGACCTTCTCGTCGAGTTCCGTCCCGGCGCGAACATCCTTGATCTGGCGACGATCGAGCTGGAGCTAGCAGAGCTTCTCGGCTGCCCCGTCGACGTCATGTCCGCCCATTCGATCGGACGAGCCGCCGACCACGCCCGGGCGCAGGCTGTCCCACTCGCATGACGACGGACTTTCGCAACTCGCCGCCTGCCACTTGATCGTACGACTTCAGTCAGTCGTGGAGGACCTACCGGAGTCGACCGTCTCCGAGAACGCGGATCTCCCATTTTCCGCGGTGCGCGGCATGCGTAACCGAC
>DAONOU010000297.1:0-3012 GCA_035409265.1 Arachnia sp.
ACGTACGGGCGGTCGACCTCGAACATCCGCCCGTCCAGCTGGGCGGACTCCGCGGCAGCCAGCTCCGTCACCGCCGCGCCGACGGTTCCCTTGGCCGTCACCCGTAGCCGCGCCTGCTGGACCCACTGGTCGACGGTCAGCCCGGGACCCATGCCGCTGAGGTCGGCGAGGTCGACCTCGGGCAGCGCCTTCAGCAGGTCGGTCTTCGCCGCGAGGTCGAACGTCGGCATGCGCACGAGCACCTCGCCCGGGGCGGCCGCGCCCAGCGCCTCTCTGGCCTCGGCCAGGTCGTCGGCGGTGAGGTCGTCCGGGCCGAACCCCTCGCGGGGGAGGATCACGTCGGCCGCGAGCGCATCGTCGTACGGGAGCCGGACGGCGGTCCAGCGCGCGCCCTCCGCCGTCGGCGCCAACACCTCGCCGCTCACGCCCGGAACCCACGCCTCGCCGAGCGGCCCCTCGAACCGGACGCCCGACTTGTCCTCGAGCGGCGTCCGCCAGGCTGCGGCGAAGAGGAGGGAGTCCTGCAGGACCAGCGCAGTGTCGGGCTGGACGACGATGCCGGAGCGATCGATCAGGCCGCCGGTCTCCTCGCGCACCCATTCGTCGAGGTTCTGCTGCGCGACCGAGCGATCGACCTCCTCCACGGGCACCAGGAAGTAGGTGTCGAGGGCGTGCAGGAAGTCGGGTTCGAGCGTCGCGCCGAGGACGACGAGGCGGTTCGCCTGGTGCACGAGCGGCGTCGCGGGCGGCTCGTCGACGTCTATCTCCTCCGGGCGGTCGCCGTAGGAGAGCCGGATCGACTGCCGCAGCGCGCCATAGGCCCGCGACCGTGTCTCGCCCTCCAGCCCGAGCGCGGCGTTGGCGCTCTTCAGCGAGGCGCCCCCGGCCCCCTCGGCGGCCATCGCGAGGGAGAGCGACAGCGAGCTCGGCGACATGACCCGGTTGCCCTCTCCGCTGCGGATCCCGGACCACGCGAGGGCCTCGCTGGCCGCGGCTGCCTCCGCCACGCCGTCGGTGTACTCGTACGGAAGGTCGAGCAGGGCGACGGCGTCGGAGACGCTGCTCGCACCGGGCACAGCGGCCGGGGCTCCCCCGCCAGTGCTCGAATCCCCAAGGCCCAGGTTCGACAGCGATGGAAGGGTCAGCGCCGCGGCGGCCACGACGGCGAGCGTCCCACCCGCGGTCAGGACGCCCCGGCGACGACTTTCGCGCCGTCGCTGGGCACCGACCAGCAGGCTCGTTGGCACCTCCGGGATGGGCACGGCATCGCGCAGCGCGCGGGCGACGTCTCGGTCGTCATTCATGCTTCGACCTCCTTGGCCAGGTGCGCCGACTCCCTGAGCGCGGCGCATCCTCGATGGGCGTACTTCTTGACGGTGCCCTCACTGATCCCGAGCGCACGGGCCACCTCCGCGATCGGCTGGTCGTCCAGGTAGCGCATCGTCACGACGGCGCGCTGCATCCGCGGCAGCCCGGCGAGCGCGCGCAGCACGTCGACGCGCTGCTCCGGGCCTCTGTCGTCGACCCGTCGTTCAGGGACGGCCTCGCTCGGCACCTCCGAGCGCCAGCTGCGCCGGCGCCACCACGACACATAGGTGCGGTACATCGTCGTGCGGAGATAGGCCTCGAATTTCTGCTCTGAGGAGAGGGTGGCGTAGGCGCCCAACGACTTCGCGAGCGCCGTCTGGAGGAGGTCCTCGGCGTGACCGTGGTCGCCGGTCAGCACCAGGGCGGCGCGCAGCAGCGCCCCGCCGCGCTCGGCGAGGAAGGCCTCGATGCCGCCCATGTCCACCTCCTGACCATAACGACGCCGCGGGACCCGCGTCGGGTTGTCCTCAGGGAAGGACTTCCGCCGACTGGCGCGACGCCGGGCTCCGCGAGACGCCGTCGCCGACGGCGAGGATCACTCTGCGACGCCGGCCAACTCACCGAGGAGGGCCAGGGCCTCCGGGGTCCGCGCGAACACGGGGATGGATGCGAGCGGGGCCGCGGCGCGGACGGTCTGGCCGCCGTCGAACTCCTCTCCGGTGCGCGCGTCGGTCCAGGTCGCACCGACGGGGAGGTAGACATCGCGCTCGGTGGCGCCGGGCTCCAGGACGGGGGCGACGAGGACGTCGGCGCCGAAGAGGAACTGGTCGCCGACCTGCCAGCAGCAGGCGTCGTCGGGGAACTCGTAGAACAGGCCGCGCATGACGGGCGTGCCGTGCTCGTGGGCCTCCGCCATCAGCGCGCGGGTGTAGGGGCGCAGCGCCTCGCGGAGCCGGATGTAGGACACGAAGGTCTCCTCGATCTCCGGCCCGTAGCTCCATACCTCGTTGTCGGCACCGGATTCGAGGCGATACTCGCCCGCGGCCGTCGCGACCGGCTGCTGCGGGCGCCGGTCGCCGTGAAGGCGCATCACGGGGCTGAACGCGCCGAACTGGAACCAGCGCACCAGCAGCTCGCGGAAGGCGGGGTCGTCGACCCAGCCGCCGGTGAAGCCGCCGATGTCGGTGGTGAACCACGGGATGCCCGCGACCCCCATGTGGATGCCGGCGGCGATCTGCGCGCGGAGGTCGTCCCACGTCGAGTGCACGTCGCCGGACCAGATCAGGGCGCCGTGCCGCTGCGATCCGGCCCACGCGGCCCGCACCAGCGAGAGCGGCCGGTCGTTGCCGTTCGCGCGCTGCCCCTCGCCGACGGCGCGGACGAAGTCGCGCGGGTAGATGTTGGCGACCTTCGCCGTCGGGCCGGCGGCGTAGAGGTAGTGGTCGAACTCGTAGGCGCCGTACTCGGGCTCGGCCTCGTCGAGCCAGAACAGGTCGATCCCGTGCCGCCCGTACGACTCCTGCAGCCGCTCCCACAGCCAGGTCCGGGCGCGTGGGTTGGTGACGTCGAGGAAGCGGGTGTACTGGTCGACGAAGTGGTACTGGACGTCGATGCCGGTACGCGTCTTGACGAGCAGGTTCTCCTTCTGCAGCGGGAGGAAGTTGTGGATCTCGGCCATGACCGCGGCGCGCACGCGGATGCCGC
>DAONOU010000298.1:0-2996 GCA_035409265.1 Arachnia sp.
GCCCAGCAGGTCGATCGGGACGCTCAGCACCACGGTTCGGCGGTCACTGACCGCGACGGTCCAGGCGCGCTCGGCGTCGGCCGACGCCGTCGCCGCCGAGTAGACGCGCTCCGCGACGGCGCCGAGGGCGCGGGCCGCGGCGTCCTGGTCGATGCGGAAGTTGTTGAACCGCGCCGAGGGCGGGGCGTCGGCCGTCAGCACGATCAGCGGCGTGCGCGACTTGGCCGCCTCCGCGATCCCCGTCAGCGCGTTGGTGAACCCGCAGCCCTGGTGCGTGGTGACCACCGCGAGCTGGCCGGAGACGCGCGCGTAGGCGTCGGCCATCGTCGCGGCGCCGCCCTCGTGCCGGGCGGCGGTATACGGCACGCCGTGGGCGCGCAGGGCGCGGACCAGCGCGAAGTTCCCGGACCCGACGACGCCGAACGCGTGCCCGACGCCGAGCCGGGCCAGCGTCGCGCCGACGACCTCGGCGACGGTCGCCCCCTCGCCGCTCACCGCTCGACGAGCGCGAACACGCGCGTGGGCGATCCCGTCCCGCCGACGATGGGCAGCGGGGCGACGACGATGGTCGCGCCGGTCGCGGGGAGCCGATCCAGGTTCTGCAGCGAGGTGAGGCCGTAGGTGTCGGCGCCGAGCAGGAAGTGGTGCGCGGGGAACGGCGGTTCGAAGCCGCCTGCCTGGCCGGAGTCGATGCCGACGGTCTCGACGCCGTAGCCGACGACCCGCGGGTTGTCGGCCAGCCACTTGGCGCCCTCCGCGGTGATGCCCGGGGTGTGCGGGCCGGCGTCGTCGGCGTTGAGGAACGACTCCTTGCTGCCGGACCGGGCGGACCAGCCGGTGCGGAACAGGACCCAGCAGCCGTCGGGCAGCTCGCCGTGCTCGGCGATCCACGCCTCGAAGTCCGCGGGGGCGAGGGCGAAGTCGGCGTCGGCGGCCACCTCGTCGGTCTTGTCGATGACGACGACGGGGCCGACGAGCCGCGAGGGGGCGATGCGGTCGACGGAGCTGCCGTCACGCCCGGTGATCCAGTGGACGGGCGCGTCGAGGTGGGTCCCCGCGTGCTCGCCGAGCGACAGATCGTTCCAGGCCCAGGCCGGGCCGGCGTCGTCGAAGTTGGAGACCGGCGAGCTGGACAGCCCCTTGGTGTTCGCGAACGGCGCGGGCAGCTCGAGGATGACCGTGTCGGGGCCCAGCGGGCTGGTGAGGTCGACGACCTCGACCGAACCATCGGCGAGTGCGGCGACAAGCGGGGCGAGGACGGACATCGGCGGCTCCTTCGAGAGTTGTTGGCCGACATCCTGGCACGACGGCCCGCACGGTAGCCGCCGGTCCACGACGATCTTGCAGCGAAAGGCCTAGCCGGGACCGTCGTCACGACGACACAACACGTTACCGCCTCCGAAACGGAAAAGCGGCCCCCGACTGAGGCATAACGCCTAGTCAGGGGCCGCTCTCGGTGTTCCCCCACCGGCGGCCCCGGGAGGATTCGAACCTCCGGCACAAGGTTTAGGAAACCTCTGCTCTATCCCCTGAGCTACGGGGCCAACCAGAAAAGGATAGCCGCTCGCCGACCCCGGGTCCGAACGCTCCCAAGCCCGCCATATAGTTACGAATACTTCGTGCAAACATCGAGAGGATCCCCCATGGCCGCCACCCAGACCGACCAGAACGTCGCCGTCGCGAACGTGCTGCAAGACCTGCCGGTCACCAAGGAGGCGACCACGTCGCGGGTGCTGGTCAACAACCCGCTGCTGCGCGTGGTCGACTTCGCCTTCGACGAGGACCAGCTGCTGACCGAGCACAGCAGCCCCCGCGCCGTCGTCGTGACCCTGCTGAGCGGGACGATGGACTTCGACCTCGGCTCGGAGACCCACCACTTGACCCCCGGCGACGTCCTCTACATGGCGCCCGGAGCGGTGCACGCGCTGCGCGCCACGAGCCCGTGCCACATGCAGTTGGTGATGGTCGACGTCGACGCCTGAGCCGGCCTCGACGCGGACCCGGCGCTTCGCGCGGGTCCGGCTGCTTTCCGAAAATGCCTGCATTTCGGTGAGAAGGGCAGCCCGGCAGGGCGCCTCTGACTCGGCTACGGGTGGCAGGTCACCCGGCGGCGGAGGCTCGTGAAAGACTGAGCCGATGGCCGGACCGATTCACCCGCGACTGCTGCGGCGGGCGCGCGCGACGCGCGCGTTCCTCGTCGCCACCGTCGCCGTCGGCCTGCTGACGGCCGGATTGCTGATCGCGCAGGCGCGGCTGCTTGCCGACTGGATCACCCGCGCGTTCGCCGAACGCGCCTTCCCGGAGGGGTGGCCGACGGCGCTGGCCCTGCTCCTCGCCGTCTTCGCCGGGCGCGGCCTGCTGGCGTGGGCGAGCTCCGTGCTCGCACACCGCAGCGCCGCGGAGGTGAAGTCCGAGCTGCGCCGCGACGTCCTCCGCGCGCGCCTCGCGACCCCCGTCGGCGGGGCCTCGTCGGCGACCCTCGTGCGGGTCGTCACGACCGGGCTCGACGCCCTCGACGGGTACTTCTCCAAGTACCTTCCCCAGCTCGGGCTGGCGGTGACGGTGCCGTTCCTCGTCGGCGGCGCGATCCTGCTCGCCGACTGGCAGTCCGCGCTCATCATCGCGTTCACCCTCCCCCTGATCCCCGTCTTCATGGCGCTCATCGGGTGGACCACACAGAGGGCGACGGCGCACAGCTTCGCCGTCGCGGACCGGCTGGCGAACCACTTCGCGGACCTCATCGCCGGCCTGCCCACCCTCCAGGCGTTCGCGCGGGCGCGGGCGCAGCGCAAGGGCGTCGAGGTCGGCGAGGAGCAGTACCGCGAGGCGACCATGCGCACGCTGTGGGTGAGCTTCCTCTCGTCCTTCGCGCTGGAGCTGCTCGCGACGCTGTCGGTCGCGGTCGTGGCGGTCACCGTCGGCTTCCGCCTGGTCTACGGCCACGTCGACTTCCCCACCGCGCTCTTCGTGCTGATCCTCGCCCCCGAGGCCTTCCT
>DAONOU010000299.1:0-2994 GCA_035409265.1 Arachnia sp.
CCATCCCCGGCGCCGACGCCATCGTCATCGTCGTGCCGCTGTTCGTCGACGACGCGACCTGGCAGCCCGACTTCGGCTGGATGGAGTCCGCGACCCGCAGCCTCGCCGCGCACCTCTCCCCGGGCACGCTCGTCAGCTACGAGACGACCCTGCCGGTCGGCACGACCCGCACCCGCTGGAAGCCGATGATCGAGGAGCTCTCCGGCCTGACGGAGGGCGAGGACTTCCACCTCGTCTTCTCCCCCGAGCGGGTGCTGACCGGCCGCGTCTTCGAGGACCTGCGCAAGTACCCGAAGCTGGTCGGCGGCCTGAACCCGGAGGGGGCGCGCAGGGGCGTCGAGTTCTACGAGCAGGTGCTGACCTTCGACGAGCGCCCGGACCTGCGCCAAGGCAACGGCGTCTGGGACCTCGGATCGGCCGAGGCGGCCGAGATGGCGAAGCTCGCCGAGACCACCTACCGCGACGTCAACATCGGCCTCGCCAACCAGTTCGGGCGGTTCGCCGCGGCCAACGGCATCGACATCTTCAAGGTCATCGAGGCGTCGAACTCGCAGCCGTACAGCCACATCCACCGGCCGGGGATCGCGGTCGGCGGGCACTGCATCCCCGTCTACCCTCGCCTGTACCTGTACACGGACCCGGAGGCGACGATCGTACGCACCGCCCGCGAGGCGAACATGACCATGCCCGCCTACGCCGTCGGGCTCGCCGAGGGCGCGCTGGGAGGGCTGAGCGGCACCCGCGTCGTCGTCCTCGGCGCCTCTTACCGCGGCAGGGTCAAGGAGACGGCGTTCTCCGGCGTCTTCCCCGCCGTCGAGGGGCTGAGCGCCCGCGGCGCCGAGGTGCTCGTGCACGACCCCATGTTCACCGACGACGAGCTCGCCCGCTACGGCTTCGCCGCCTACCACCTGGGCGACCCGGTCGACGCCGCGATCCTCCAGGCCGACCACCCCGAGTACCTCGCGCTGACCCCCGCGGACCTCCCGGGCGTCCGCGCCTTCGTCGACGGCCGCGGCGTGATCGACGCCGCCAACTGGCCGGGCGTCACGTTCCTGCGCCTGGGCGACGGCGAGGCGTAGACCCTTGTCACGGGCCAGGGCGACCGGACGCGTCGCGCACCTCTCCACGCTCCACCCGCCGCGCGACAACCGCATCTTCAACAAGGAGTGCGCCTCGCTGGCCCGCGAGGGCGTCGACCTGTGGTTCATCGGCGCGCAGGACGGCGACGGCGTCGACCAGGGCGTCAACACCGTCGGGATCGGCAAGGCCAACGGCGTGTTCCAGCGCCTCGTCACGGCGCAGCTCAAGGCCTGGCGCGCGCTCCGCCGCGTGCGCCCGGACCTGGTCCACGTGCACGACCCCGAGCTCATCCCCATGGTGTGGCTGTGGAAGACGCTGCACCGCAAGGCCGCCGTCTACGACGCGCACGAGGACCTCGTGGGGCAGATGGACGACAAGTCCTACATCCCCAGGCCGCTGCACCCGCTCGCGATGGCCTACGCCCGCCTGCTGGTGAGGTGGGCCGACAAGGGGTTCGACGGCATCGTCACCTCGACGCCGCACATCCGCACGCTGTACCGGAACCCCAACGCGGCGGTGGTGCACAACTACCCCTACCTCCGCGACTACCCGCCGGCCTCCAGCACGCCCGTCCCCGGCAGGCTCGTCTACGTCGGGCTCCTGTCCCAGGGCAGGCAGGTGGACGTGATGATCGACGCCGTGAAGCGCGTCCCCGGCGCTCGGCTGCTCGTGGCCGGGCCCGCCGACGCCGACATCGCGCCGCTCCTGGAGGGCGACGACCAGATCGAGTACCTCGGCATGCTGCCCTCGACGGAGGTGCCAGGCGTGGTCGCGACGGGGTCTGTCGGGCTGGTGTTCCTGAAGCCGCTGAACAACTACGTCGACTCGATCCCCACCAAGCTGTTCGAGTACCTGGCCGCGGGCATCCCCGCCGTCGTCAGCGACTTCCCCTGGCTGCGGAGGCTCCTGCGCGGGCACGACTGCTGCGTGTTCGTCGACACGACGACGGCTGACGCCCCCGCCGAGGCCATCCGCCAGCTCCTGGCCGACCCCGCTGCCGCCGCCGAGATGGGTGCCCGCGGCCGCCGCGCGATCGAGGACGAGTTCAACTTCGAGGCCGAGGTCCCCGCGCTCCTCGCCGTCACCCGCCGCGCCCTGGATCGGGTCACCGGGGAGAGCCCCTAAACGACGACGACCCCGCGCAGTTCCGCGCCGCCCGCGCGGAGGGTGTCCGCGGCGG
The DNA here is from genome assembly GCA_035409265.1 of Arachnia sp. GTDB lineage: Bacteria > Actinomycetota > Actinomycetes > Propionibacteriales > Propionibacteriaceae > Arachnia. Next base: position 2,261 of record DAONOU010000299.1, read on the forward strand.
AGACGGCCGCGCGGCCGCGGTCGTCGCGGTGCACGGCGAGCAGCACCCGGTCGGCGGCGACGGCCGCGCGCAGGGCGTCGGCGCTGCCCAGCGCCGAGCGGGCCGCGACCACCGTCACGGCGCCCGCCACCTGCGGGGTCAGGCCGTCGAGCGTCTCCTTCGCGATCCCGGAGACCCGCTCCGCCACGACGCCGGACGGGGCGACGGCGTCGGCCCCGTCGACGACGAGGCGCACGCGGGCGCCGTCCTCGGCGAAGGCGCCAGCGAGCGCCGCGGCCACCTCGCGCGAGGCGTCGTCGCGCTCGGCGCCCGCGACCACGACGAGGCGCGGCAGCTGCCCGGACTTGCCCTGGACGACGGCGCGGAGCCAGCGCCCCGCCTCGGGAGCGCCGCCCTTGCCCGGGAAGTCGCCGAGCACCAACTCGTCGACGACGCGGGAGAGCTCGGTCGCGCTGCCCGCGCGTCCCCGGGCCAGGCTGACAAGGGCCGCGGCGGCGCAGCCGAGCACCAGGCCGAGCGCCAGCCCCAGGAGGAGGGTCCGCGACGACGAGGTGGTCGCGGCCGCGGCCGGGAGCTGGTCGAGGGCGACCGCGCGCACGACGGGCACGTCCGACTGCCGGTGGATCTCGGTGATCGCCTCGACGAGCGCGGCGGCCGCGCCGGCCGCCAGCGCCTGGCTGCGCTCCGGCGAGTCCGCCTCGACCCGCAGGGTCAGCACCTGCTGGTTGACGCTC
>DAONOU010000300.1:0-2983 GCA_035409265.1 Arachnia sp.
GTTCATGGTCCGCAACACCTACATCTACCCGCCGCAGCCGTCGATGAAGATCATCGCCGACATCTTCGCGTTCACCAGCGCGAACATGCCCCGGTTCAACTCGATCTCCATCTCCGGCTACCACATGCAGGAGGCGGGCGCGACGGCCGACATCGAGATGGCCTACACGCTGGCCGACGGCGTGGAGTACATCCGCGCGGGCGAGTCGGTGGGCCTGAATGTGGACCAGTTCGCCCCGCGCCTGTCGTTCTTCTGGGCGATCGGCATGAACTTCTACATGGAGGTCGCGAAGATGCGGGCCGCGCGCCTGCTGTGGGCGCGCCTGGTGCGGGAGTTCGGGCCGAAGAACCCGAAGTCGATGAGCCTGCGCACGCACTCGCAGACCTCCGGCTGGTCGCTGACCGCGCAGGACGTCTACAACAACGTGGTGCGCACCTGCATCGAGGCCATGGGAGCGACGCAGGGGCACACCCAGTCGCTGCACACCAACGCGCTCGACGAGGCCATCGCGCTGCCGACGGACTTCTCGGCCCGCATCGCCCGCAACACCCAGCTGTTCCTGCAGCAGGAGTCGGGCACGACCCGCACCGTCGACCCGTGGGCGGGCTCGGCGTACGTGGAGTCGCTGACCAAGAAGCTGGCGGAGAAGGCCTGGAGCCTGATCCAGGAGGTCGAGCAGGCCGGCGGCATGGCGAAGGCCATCGAGGCGGGCATCCCGAAGATGCGCATCGAGGAGGCCTCGGCCCGCACGCAGGCCCGCATCGACTCCGGCCGTCAGCCGGTGCTCGGCGTCAACAAGTACCAGCTGGACAACGAGGACGCCCTCGAGGTGCTGAAGGTCGACAACAAGGCCGTGCGCGAGGCGCAGATCGCGAAGCTGGAGCGCCTGCGCGCCGAGCGCGACGAGGCCGACACCCAGGAGAAGCTGGAGCGCCTCACCTGGGCCGCGGCGAACCCGGACGCGACCGATCCCGACCGCAACCTGCTGAAGCTGGCCATCGACGCGGCCCGCGCCAAGGCGTCGGGCGGCGAGATCTCCGACGCCCTTGAGAAGGTTTACGGGCGCTACACCGCGCAGATCCGTACCATCTCCGGTGTGTACAACCAGGAGGCCGGCTCCAACGAGTCGATCAAGTCCGCCCGCTCGCTCGTCGAGGAGTTCGAGGCCCGCGAGGGTCGTCGTCCCCGCATCCTGATCGCCAAGATGGGCCAGGACGGCCACGACCGCGGCCAGAAGGTCATCGCGACGGCGTTCGCCGACCTCGGCATGGACGTCGACGTGGGCCCGCTGTTCCAGACCCCCGAGGAGGCCGCGCGCCAGGCCGTCGAGTCCGACGTGCACGTCGTGGGCGCCTCCTCCCTCGCGGCCGGTCACCTCACGCTGGTGCCCGAGCTGCGTAAGGAGCTGGACAAGCTGGGTCGCCAGGACATGATGATCGTCGTCGGCGGCGTCATCCCGGCGCAGGACTTCGACGAGCTCCGCGCCAACGGCGCCGACGCGATCTACCCGCCCGGCACGATCATCCCGGAGTCCGCCGTCGACCTGTTGGAGAAGCTGCTCGCCCAACTCGACGACTGACCCGCCGCTCCTTGAGCCGGGCCGCAAGCGAAGCGCGCGCCCGCGTCGAAAGGCTGGTGAGTTCCGCACGATCGCTAAGAGGGAGGTTTGGTACCAAGATTGGTACCAAACCTCCCTCTCACGCATTTGACCCGGAAGCGCGGGGGCGGTCGACCCATCCAAATCTACTACTTAGATGCTAGACTCCCGGACATGGGGAGCATCACGATGACGGAGTTCAACCAGCGCGTGTCGGCGGTGAGCCGACTGGTGATCGAGTCTGGCGAGACGATGAAGGTCACGAATCGGGGCCGCGTCGTCCTGCGGCTCGTGCCGGAGCCCCCGGCGTCCGACAACCCTCTCGACGCGCTCGTGTCTGTCGGCCAGGCGACCGCGCCGACGCGACCGCATTCGCCTCGGGCCGGACGCCCGCCCGTTCGGCTGTCTGACGACATCGACGCGCTCCTCGACGACATGCGGGCCGACGCGGATGTCTGAGGGCACCGCCATCTGGTACCTCGACAGCTCGGTCGCGCTCCGCATCCTGCTGGGCCACAGCGAGCAGGCAGCTCAGTGGTTCGACGAGCGCGCGGAGGCCGGGGACTCGTTCACCTCCTCCCGGTTGCTCGTGCTGGAGATGATGCGCGTCTATCGCCGAGAGGGCCTTCCCGTGCGCGAGGTCGCAGAATTCGTCCGCGAGCTGACACTGCTGAACGTAGACGACGCGCTCGTGTCCGAGGCGGCCGCCATCCGCCCACACGTCAAGCCCCTGGATGCGCTGCACCTGGCCTCCGCGCAGCGAATCGGGGCCGGCGCGGCGACGGTCGTCACCCACGACGCCACGATGGCAAGGGTCGCCGACGCGCTCGGGTTCGACGTCCTCGACCCCGTGGCGTAGCGGGGGGCATCGGCGCTACTTCTGGAAGTGGTGCCAGTCCCAGCCGCTGTACCAGCGGAAGCCGCGCTTCTCGAGGGCCTTGACCATGGGGCCGTCCTTGTACAGCATCCCGGTCACGCCCTCGGGCCGATCCTTGCCGTAGGTGGCGCTCGGGTACCAGGTGCCGCCGACCAGGTACGGGTTCTGCGCCGGGTTGACGTCGATCGACCTGCCGAACGAATGCGGGGAGACCTTCGACGGGTTGCCGGTGACCTTGCGGCAGTTGTAGGCCGACGTGTTGTTCGCCTTCATGATCTTGATGTCGTTGCCCTTCCAGAGGTCGGGGTTGTCCATCCGGTAGACCCGGAAGCCGCCCTCGAAGGCCTCCTTGAAGGCGTCGCGGACTTTCTTCGCCACGTCCTTGTGAACGATCAGGACTCCGGTGTGGAGGAGCCCGTCATAGCCGCGATAGGTCATCGTGATGGTAGAAAGCTTGCCGGGGCCCACGGAGCAGCCCTTGCGGTAGGTGTGCGTGACCTCGCTCTTCT
>DAONOU010000301.1:0-2969 GCA_035409265.1 Arachnia sp.
TACTTCATCTGCTCCGGTCGCGCCGCGAAGAAGACCACCTGCACCCGCCGCGCCGTCCCCGTCCAAGTCGCCGAACGGCTCGTCGAAGACTCCTACGCTTCCATCACGATTAGCGAGGATGACTACCAGCACCTCGCCGCCGAAGTCGATGCCGCGTTCGATGAGCAGAGCGCCGGTCGGAATCAGGAGTTCGCCGACCTCACCGCCAACCGAGCACGCCTCGAAGCCGAGAGCGACAAGCTGCTGGCGGCGCACTTCGCTGACGCCATCGACCTGTCGACGCTGAAGCGTCACCAAGACCGCATCCGAGCCGGGCTCGCCGACATCGAGCAACGCCTCAGCGAACACGACGAGCACCACTCCGGGGCGCGGGCGTTCCTCCACGACTCCCTGCGACTCCTCACCGACGCGCACCGCGCCTACGCGCACTCCGACGACGGCAACCGGAGGCTCGCGAACCAGGCGTTCTACACGCGGCTGGAGATCAGCGAGGACGAGCAGCTGCGCCCGCGCCTCGCGGAACCGTTCAATACGATCATCAGCGAAGCGCGTGGAGGCAGGGAAGCCAAACGGGAACACCCAACATCTTCCGATGTCGCGTGTTCCCGTAAGACACTTTGGGTGGAGGGGGGAGGACTCGAACAGTCGGTTGTCGACCCCAAGGAGCCGGCTCACGACTATGCATGTTATCCGTGAATATGCATGAAGTCTGGCTAGTATTCACGGTAAATGCTGGGAGGTGGGCATGCTCAACCGGGTGACGTTGGACCGGATCGACGCGCTGATCGACCACTACCGGGAGCTGGCCGCGCGGCATCCTGAGGCGCTGGAGCAGATCGCGCTCGCCGAGGCGGCGGAGGCCGTACAGCAGTCGAACGCGATCGAGAACTCGACCCTCACCCTCGACGACACGGAGCGGATACTGGACGGCCGGCTGCCGTCGGGGCGCCACGACCTACGCGAGGTCTATGAGGCCAGGAACCTCGCCGCCGTCACGTCCGACCTGATGACCACCGCGGAGCCGCTCACGACCGGCTTGATCCTCCGCTGGCACGGCGTGCTGCTCTCGGGCATCCGCGACGACGTGGCCGGGCGGTTCCGCAGGGCGGGGGAGTGGGTGCGGGTCGGCGGGCATGTGGGCGCCAACCCGGAGTTCGTCTCGGGCCTGGTCTCCGAGGCCCTCGCGCGCCACGCGGCGGACACATCGTCGTCCGAGGATGATCGGGCGGCGTCGTTCCTCGACGCCGTCGCCCGGTTCCACTGCGAGTTCGAGGTGATCCATCCCTTCGCGGACGGCAACGGACGCATCGGGCGGGTGCTGGTCAACAAGCAGCTGCGGGACCTGGGGCTGCCGCCCGTCATCGTCCGCGCGCGCAACCGGGAGGCCGACTACTACGCGCCGCTCGACCGGTACGCCAAGACCGACGCCCACGACGGCCTGACCCGGCTGTTGGCGCTGCTCCTGCAGGAGTCGCTGCACAAGCGGATCGCGCTGGTCGCGAGCCGACGGGTGATCCCGCTTGCCGACTGGGCGCGCGCCGCGGGCGTCCGCGGCGCCGTCGCCGCCAACAAGGCCAAGCGCCAGACGATCCCGGCGTTCCGCCTCCGCGACCGCTGGACGATCGCCGAGGACTACCGCTGGCCGGCTACTTCGTGACCTTGAGCGTGATCGTCGTCTTCTTCGCCGCGATCTGCGAGGTGCCCGCGTAGCTGACGGTCAGCTTGTGCGTGCCGGTCTTGGTGATCTTCTTCAGCGTGATCGTCGCCTTGCCCTTCTTCAGGGTGCCGGAGCCGACCTTCTTCGCGCCGTCCTTGACGGTGACCTTGCCCGTGAGTTTCGAGGCCGCGAACCCGGTCGCCTTCGCGGTCACCGTCAGCTTCGCCTTCGCGGTCTTCTTCACCGACGTCTTGGCGAGCTTCGCCTTGACCTTCGGCGCCACCTTCGCCACCGTCTTCGACGACGACGTCTTGGCCAGCTTCGCGTAGCCGGACTTGGCGCAGGTCACCGTCACGGTGATCTTCTTGCCCGCGTCGGCCGCGACGAGCTTGTACGACGACGTGGTCGCCCCCGAGATGGCCTTCCCCTCGCGCTTCCACTGGTAGGAGACCTTCGTGCCGCTCGTCCACGAGCCGGGCTTCGCCGTCAGCTTCGAGCCCACCTTCGCGGTGCCGCCGATGGTCGGCTTCGCGCCCGACAGGGCCTTCGGCGTGTTCAGGCCGCGCTTCAGGAAGACGCTTCGGTTGAAGGCGTTGTTGTCGTTGTCGGCGAGGTTCGTCGCGTTGGACATGAAGACCATTCCGCTGCCGTCGGGCAGCCAGCCGCCCGTGCTGCCGAGCACGCCCCATAGCGTCGAGGCGCTGTTGCCGAGCGTGCCCTGGCCGTCCGTCGAGACGATGTCGAGCGTGTTCGACGCGAGGGTGCGCACGTAGATGTCGGTGCGCTCGTTGGCGTCGAGGAAGCCCGGGATCAGGTCGATCGTGTCCGACATGAACGCGATCTTCTTGCCGTCGGGGGACCATGCGGGTGAGTCGCTTCCGCTGTTGGGCTCCTTGCCTGACGCGCTGAGAGACACGCGCGAGAGCTCGAGCGTGTTGACGTTCTTGACGTAGACATCCGAGACGCGGTTGGTGTCGCCGCTGCCGAGCTTGTCTCCGGCGTAGGTGAAGGCCATGCGGGTCGAATCGGGCGACCACGCCAGGTCGGCCGCGGAGTTGGGGCCGGTGTCCTGGAGCGGCTGCACGCCGTTCCTGTTCGCCGTGATCGGGACGAAAAGCTCGGTCTGGAAGTCGTAGAAGTAGAACTTCGTATCGTTGTTGTTGGTGCTCGTGCAGGTCACCTTCTCCGGGAAGCAATAGTCGCCCTTCGAGCCGAACGCGATCTTGGACCCGTCGGGAGACCAGGCGACGTCGCCGGTGGCCATCTCGATGAGCGCCTCGTCTGCGGCGTCGTCTTCGATGTCCTCGGGCTT
>DAONOU010000302.1:0-2940 GCA_035409265.1 Arachnia sp.
TCGCCACCGACTGGGCGACGGCGACGGCGACGCTCGCGGTGGTCGTCGGCGTCGTCGTCGTGCATCTGCTGCTGCAGCGGTTCGCGAAGGCGCTGCCCGCGTCGCTGGTCGCCATCGTGCTGGCAACGCTCGCCGCGGAGCTGCTGGGCCTTCCCGTGCTGCGGATCGGCGAGCTGCCCGCCTCTCTCCCCGCCCCCGCCCTCCCGGAGTGGTCGTGGCAGCTGGTCACGCAGCTCACTCCCCCCGCGATCGCCGTCGCGGCCCTCGCCGCGCTGGAGTCGCTGCTGAGCGCGCGGGTCGCCGACGGCTTCGTCGCGGATGTCCCCCGCACCAACCCGGACCGGGAGCTGTTCGGCCAGGGCCTCGCCAACGTCGCCTCCGGCCTGTTCGGCGGGCTGCCCGCCACGGGCGCCATCGCCCGCACGGCGGTCAACGCCCGCGTCGGCGGCCGCACCCGCGTGGCCGCGGTCACGCACGCGCTCGTCCTCGTCGTCGTGATCTACGCGCTCGGCCCCGTCGTCTCCCTGATCCCGCTGTCCGCGCTGGCCGGCGTGCTGATCATGACCGCCGCGAGGATGATCAACCTCGCCGTCGCCCACCGCATCTGGCGCACCACCCGCTCCGACCGGATGACGTTCGTCGTGACGCTCGCCACCACGGTCGTCCTCGACCTCATCACCGCCGTCCTCCTCGGCGTCGCCATGGCGGCCATCCTGAGCCTGCGCCACATGGCCTCCACCTCGGCCGTGCGGCGCGAGCACCTCCCGGTGTCGACGCCGTCGGGACTCGTCGACTTCCCCACCCACGTCATGCACGACACCGTCGCGGTCTACCGGATCGACGGCGCCCTCTTCTACGGCGACGCGCGCCGGTTCGTCGACACGGTCAGCGGGGTCGGCGACGTGAAGGGCGTCATCGTCCGCGCGCACCGCACGCGGGTGCTCGACGCCTCCGGCTCGGAGGCGCTGCGCGAGGCCGGCGAGGCCCTCGGCCACCGGGGAATCCCCATGGTCGTGCAGGGCCTGACCGAGCCCCAGCTCCGCATCGCCGAGGCCGTCGGCGCCATCGAGCCCGGGCGCCACGCCGCCGAGCTGCCCGAGGCCATCGACCTGATGTGCGAGCTGCTCGGCAACCCCGACCACGCCGTCGTCACCGGGGAGACAACGCAGCTGTTCAGCTACGGCAGCTTCACCCAGACCAACGTGCACCGGCGCGTCTACGGCCGCCGCCTCGTCGGCCAGCTGGACTCGCTGCCGGGGTACAAGCTGCAGCTGGTCGCCGTGCCGTCGGACCAGACGGAGGTGCTGGGCATCACGACCCAACCGGTGGCCGTCAAGGGCGGCGACGACGACATCGTCGCGGGCAAGCGCTACACCGTCAACGAGTCCGAGCTCGCCGCCGTCGACGCCGTCAACGAGCGGCTGTTCCGCCGCGAATGGGTGGAGCTGACCTCGGGCGAGTCCGCCTGGGTGTTCGTCGCTCGTTGAGCTCTCAGCTCATGGCCCGGATGCTGTCAAGTCGCTGGCGCCGTGCGAATGTAGGAGGGGAATACTCGGCCGAAATCATCCGCGATCCTTCCTTGCCACGCGATGAGTTCGAGTTGCTGATTGGCGTCGCGGAAGTCCCCCTCCCGCGCCGCGAAGACCCTCGTCGCCTTCCGTTCGGGCCTATCGTCCCACTCCACCGAGTAGCCGAGGTCGGACTCGATGGCCTCTTTGTTAGCCTCCAGATGACTGAAGAGTGCCTTATCATCGGCGATCCGCAGTTGGACGTTGACGCGCTGCTCCACGGAGTTCACAACTAGGGAGATATCGATACCGCTCCTCCCGATCGCGATGTCATACCATGCCTGGGCCTTGGGGGTTCGGCCCAGCTTCACATGGGTCGCGTTTAGTCCGCACCACCGACGCAATCGCGTCCAGTACGCGACCTGGGTCTCCCCATGCTGGGTGGATCCCCTGTCCTTGCGCCAGATCTTGTTCCTCCGCGTGGCAATGAGGGCGTCGTCGATGTCCAGGCCGATCGCGTCTGCGAGGGCTCGTGCGTCCAACTGCTGGGCGGGATCAGCGCGGCCAGACTCATCGAACCGGATCCCTTCGGCGGCGAGGAAGTCCGTTGGCGGCTCGGTGCGGTCGGGGTCATTCCATCGAAACTGCGCCGACGGCTTGCCGTCCCAGGTGAGTACTCGCCATGCGCCGGCGATCGGGTTGTTCGCGACTGCGGTGCCGACGGCGACGGGGTGGCTTCCGACGACGATGGCCACCTCGCTGTAGGACGTCCAGTTGCCGGCGGGAATCCGCTCCACAATGGGGGCGATCCGGACCGCCAGGCCTTCGGTCTCGGCAAGGTCCACAAGTGACTCGTCGGGTCCAGGCCAGAGCTGAATGATCCGGTCGGCCAGTTCCTGGCTGCGGGTGGTGATCTCGTTTACCCCCCAGATGGCATGCGTCGCGATCGTCTTGTTCAGCTCCAGCGGACTCTTCGCGAGTTGCCGCCGCTTCTGGGCGAAGGGCCGATTGGACATCTCGCTGTTGTAGCCGGTCAGCGTGAGGTTGCCTAGGGTGTGCACGAGGCGTTCATGCTCGACGGCGATGTCGGCGGCTTCAGCCAGGGTCTCCGCGAACTCATCCCGTGTCGCCTCTGACAGTGTCTGGGGGAGGACGTGCTCTATCGTGAGACCCTTCAGCTCTGCCTTCTCCTTTCCGCTGTACGACTCCTCCAGCCACTGCAGAATCAGGTTCTGCTGCTCCCTGCGGCCGTGGTGGTAGAAGGCCACGGTGCCGACAGACTCGCGGACCTGGGCGTCGGTCGCGAAGTGCTTGCGCCCCCTGGAGAGGTAAGCGCGTAGGGCGATGTCGACCTCGGGTTCGTTCGCCACGGCCGCCACTGCCTGGAGAAGAGTCTTGTTGATGCCAGCAGTCGCGCGGCCAATCACGATGC
>DAONOU010000303.1:0-2935 GCA_035409265.1 Arachnia sp.
CGTCCTTCTCCGGCGTCATCAGGGTCAGCGCGTTGACGAGGTTGGTGCCGTACAGCTGCGACGACTGGCCGGGCAGGCGGCTCGCGAGGTCCGTCCAGCCGATGATGGTCACGCCGCCCTCGGTGACGTAGGTCTCCCCCGGCCTCGTCAGCTCGCAGTTGCCGCCGCCGAGCGCGGCGAGGTCGACGATGACCGAGCCCGGCCGCATCGTGGCGACCATGTCGGCGGTGATCAGCTTCGGCGAGGGGCGGCCGGGGATGGCAGCGGTGGTGACGATGATGTCGACGTCCGCGGCCTGCTCGGCGTACAGCTGCGCTGCCTTCTCGGCGTAGTCGGCGCCGACCTCCTTGGCGTAGCCGTCGGAGCTGACGCCCTGGTCGGCCGTGTCGACGTGCAGGAAGGTCGCGCCCATGGACTCGACCTGCTCGGCCGTCTCCGGGCGGACGTCGGTGGCGCGGACGATGGCGCCCAGCGAGTTCGCGGCGCCGATGGCGGCCAGGCCCGCGACGCCGGTTCCCGCGACGAGCACCTTGGCCGGCGGGACCTTGCCCGCGGCGGTGACCTGGCCGGTGAAGAAGCGACCGAAGGCGTGCGCGGCCTCGACGACGGCGCGGTAGCCGGAGATGTTGGCCATCGAGCTCAGCGCATCGAGTGCCTGCGCGCGGCTGGTGCGCGGCACCATGTCCATGCTGAGCGCGGTGACGCCGCGCGCCGCGAGGCGCTCGGTCAGCTCGGCGTCCTGGCGAGGCCAGAGGAACGCGATCAGCCGCGCGCCGGGGTTGAGCGCCGCGATCTGGTCGTCGGTGGGCGGGTTGACGGCCAGCACGACGTCGCTCCCCCACGCCTCCGCGGCGGTGCCGATCTCGGCGCCCGACTCGCGGAAGGCCGCGTCGGGCAGGGCGGCGCGTGCGCCGGCCCCGGATTCGACGAGGACGTCGTAGCCGAGGCCGATGAGCTGGGTGACGGTTCTGGGTGTCGCGGCCACCCGGTTCTCGCCGGGCGCCACCTCCAAGGGAATGCCGATTCGCATAAGCAGAAACCCTATCGGTTGGCCGTTCGGGTCGCCCACCGGGGTCGACCCACCTGCTAGAGAACGGCGCCGGGGCGGTAGGAGGCTGCGTCGGGATCGGACGCGACGACGGCGGCGACCCGCTCGGCGACGCGGGCGACCTGGTCCTGCGCGGTGCCCGCGAGCTCCAGCGGGCTGACCACCAGGGCGCCGAGTTCCTCGCGGGTGAGCTGCAGGCGGTCGTCGGCGGCGAGGCGGTCGAGCAGGTCGTTCTCCTTCGCTCCCTTGCGCAGGCCGAGGGCCACGGCGACGGCGTGCTCCTTGATCGCCTCGTGGGCGACCTCGCGGCCCACGCCCTTGCGCACCGCCGCCATCAGCACCTTGGTCGTCGTGAGGAACGGCAGGTAGCGCGACAGCTCGGCCTCGATCACCGCGGGGAACGCGCCGAAGTCGGCGAGCACCGTCAGGAAGGTCTCGAACAGGCCGTCGAGCGCGAAGAACGCGTCGGGCAGCGCGACGCGGCGCACCACGGAGCAGGACACGTCGCCCTCGTTCCACTGGTCGCCGGCCAGCTCGCCGACCATTGACACGTAGCCGCGCACGATCACGGCGAGGCCGTTGACGCGCTCGCAGGAGCGGGTGTTCATCTTGTGCGGCATGGCCGACGAGCCGACCTGCCCCTCCTTGAAGCCCTCCGTGACCAGCTCGATGCCTGCCATCAGCCGGATGGTGGTGGCGACGTTCGACGGCGCGGCCGAGATCTGCGCGAGCGCGGTGACTGCGTCGTAGTCGAGCGAGCGCGGGTAGACCTGGCCGGTGGACGTGAAGACCTGCGCGAAGCCCAGCTCGTCGGCGATCCGGCGCTCCAGCTCGGCCAGCTTGGCGGCGTCGCCCCCGAGGAGGTCGAGCATGTCCTGCGCGGTGCCGACGGGGCCCTTGATGCCGCGCGCCGGGTAGCGGCCGATGAGGTCGTCGAGGCGCGCGAGCGCGACCAGCAGCTCGTCGGCGGCGGTGGCGAAGCGCTTTCCGAGCGTCGTCAGCTGCGCGGCGACGTTGTGCGAGCGGCCGGTCAGCGGCTGGTCGGCGTACTGCACCGCCAGCCGCGACAGCTGCGCAAGAGCGGCGACGACGCGCGCGCGGATCACGCGCAGCGACCCCAGCACCTGCAGCTGCTCGATGTTCTCGGTGAGGTCGCGCGAGGTCATGCCCTTGTGGATGTGCTCGAAGCCCGCGAGGTCGTTGAACTCCTCGATCCGCGCCTTCACGTCGTGCCGGGTGATCCGCTCGCGCTCGTTGATGGAGTCGAGGTCGACGTCGCCGATCACGCGTTCGTAGGCGGCGATCACCTCGTCGGGGTTCGCACCGCCGAAGTCGACGCCGAGGTCGCGTTGGGCGCGAAGCACGGCGAGCCACAGCCGGCGCTCGGCCACGATCTTGGCCTCGGGGGCCCAGATGTCACGCATCTGTGCGGACGCATAACGGTTGGCAAGGACGTTGGGGACGCTCATGGCCGAGCAGTCTAGTGGGCCGTCGCACCAGGCCCACTACTCTCAAGATCATGCTGCTCTTCCTCTTCGGGCCGCCGGCTGTTGGCAAGATGACCGTCGGAAGAGCGATCTGCGCCCGCACGCCGTTCCGGCTCTTCCACAACCACATGACCATCGAGCCGCTCGTCGAGACCTTCGGACACGGCACGCCCCAGTTCAACACCCTCAACGAGGAGTTCCGCCGCCGCGTGCTCGAGGAGGCCGCAGCGGGAGGAATCGACCTGGTCTTCACCGTCGTCTGGGGCCTCGACCTCGAGGAGGACCTCGCGCTCACGAAGAGCTACGTGGACATCTTCGGCGGCGACGTCGCGTTCGTGGAGCTGCGCTCCGACCTCGGCACGCGCCTGGCCCGCAACCACACGGCCGAGCGTCTGGCCGA
>DAONOU010000304.1:0-2935 GCA_035409265.1 Arachnia sp.
CAACGCTGGCTATACGACCAGCCCTGCGAAATGGGGACGGGGTTGGCTGTATAGCCAGCGTTGTGCGCGCGCTGACGCGTCGTGCGGCGGCTCGCCCGGCGGGTGTCAGTCCTCGATGGCCGCGGCGAACTGCGACTGATACAGCCGGTAGTACGCGCCCTTCGCCTCCAGGAGTTCGGCGTGCGTGCCCTGCTCGACGATGGCGCCGTCCTCCATCACGAGGATCAGGTCGGCGTCGCGGATGGTCGACAGGCGGTGGGCGATCACGAACGACGTCCTGCCGCTGCGCAGCGCCGACATCGCGTGCTGGACCAGCAGCTCGGTTCGGGTGTCGACCGAGCTGGTGGCCTCGTCGAGGATCAGCAGGCTCGGGTCGGCGAGGAACGCGCGCGCGATCGTGATCAGCTGCTTCTCGCCCGCGGAGACGTTCGAGCCCTCCTCGTCGATCACCGTGTCGTAGCCGTCCGGCAGCGAGTGCACGAAGCGGTCGACGAAGGTCGCTCGGGCGGCCTCGACGATCTCCGCCTCGGTCGCGCCCGGGCGGCCGTAGGCGATGTTGTCGCGGATCGTGCCGCCGAACAGCCACGTGTCCTGCAGCACCATGCCGATCTCCGAGCGCACCGCGCTGCGCGGCACCGTCGCGATGTCCACGCCGTCGATCGTGATCCTGCCGCCGTTCAGGTCGTAGAACCGCATGATCAGGTTCACCAGCGTCGTCTTGCCCGCGCCGGTCGGCCCGACGATCGCGACGGTCTGCCCGGGTTCGGCGACCAGGCTCAGGTCGCCGATCAGCGGCTTGTCCGGCGAGTAGGAGAACTCGACGTCGTGGAACTCGACCTTGCCCGCCAGCTCCGCGGGGAGGTGTCCGGACGGCTCGGGGGTCATCTCGTCGGCATCCAACAGCTCGAACACGCGCTCGGCCGACGCGACGCCCGACTGCAGCAGGTTCGCCATCGACGCCACCTGCGTCAGCGGCTGCGTGAACTGCCGCGAGTACTGGATGAACGCCTGCACGTCGCCGATGTTCATGGTGCCCGACGCCACGCGCAGGCCGCCGATCACGGCGATGACGACGTAGTTCAGGTTCCCGACCAGGAACATGACCGGCATGATGATGCCGGAGATGAACTGCGCGCCGAAGCCGGCCTTGTACAGCTCCTGGTTCCGCGCGCGGAACACCGCCTCGACCTCGCGCTGACGGCCGAACACCTTGACGAGCGAGTGGCCCGTGAAGGCCTCCTCGATGTGTGCGTTCAGCTCGCCCGTCGACTTCCAGTTCTGCGCGAACAGCTTCTGGGAGCGCTTGCCGATGACGGTGGTCACGACACCCGCGACGGGCACCGAGAGCAGCGCCACGAGCGCCAGCGTCGGCGAGATCCAGAACATCATGATCAGCACGCCGATCACCATCAGCAGCGAGTTCAGCAGCTGCGAGAGGGTCTGCTGCAGCGTCTGCGACACGTTGTCGATGTCGTTGGTGACGCGGCTCAGCACCTCGCCGCGGGCCTGCTTGTCGAAGTAGGACAGCGGCAGCCGGTCGAGCTTCGCCGACACCTCCTGCCGCATCCGGAAGATGGTGCGCTGCACGGCGTCGTTCAGGATCCAGCCCTGCGCGTAGGAGAACACGAACGACACCACGTACAGCCCGAGGACGATCAGCAGCACCGTCCCGATGCCGCCGAAGTCGATGCCCTGCCCGGGCGTGAAGTCCAGGTTGCGGAGCATGTCGGCCAGCTGGGTGTTGCCCTGCGCGACCATCGCGTCGATGACCTGCTCCTTCGTGGAGCCGGCGGGCATCTGGGCGCCGATGATGCCGGCCAGCATCATGTCGGTCGCGCGGCCGAGGATCTTCGGGCCGACGACCGCCAGCGCCACCGACAGCGTGCCGATGAGCACCGCGACGACGACCAGCGCGCGCACCGGGCGCAGGTTGCCCATCAGCCGCTTGACCGACGGGAGGAAGTTCACGGCCTTCTCGCCCGCGACCATGTGGCCGCCGGGACCGCCGCCGCCGGGGCCGCGCCGGGCGCCGGGCCCGAACTTCGGCCGCTCGTTCGCCTTCTTCTCAGTCACTTCCGTCTTCTCGCTCATGCTGCCGCCTCCTCGACGCTCAGCTGGGACTCGACGATCTCCTGGTACGTCTCGCTGGACGCCAGCAGCTCGTCGTGCGTGCCGCGGCCGACGATCTCGCCGTCCTCGAGGACGAGGATCTCGTCGGCCCCGGTGATGGTGGAGACGCGCTGCGCGACGACCAGCACGGCCGCCTGCTCCGTCTCGGGGGCCAGCGCGGCGCGCAGCCGCGCGTCGGTGGTCACGTCGAGGGCCGAGAACGAGTCGTCGAACACGTAGACGCTCGGCCGCTTCACCAGCGCCCGCGCGATGGCGAGGCGCTGCCGCTGGCCGCCGGAGACGTTTGTGCCGCCCTGCGCGATGGGCGACTCCAGCTGCCCCTCCTTCTCGCGGACGAAGTCGGCGGCCTGGGCCACCTCAAGCGCATGCCAGAGCTCGTCGTCGGTGGCGTCGGGCTTGCCGTAGCGCAGGTTGGACGCGACGGTGCCCGTGAACAGGTAGGGCTTCTGCGGCACGAGGCCGATCCGCGCCCACAACGCGTCGGGGTCCATCTCGCGCACGTCAACGCCGTCGACGCGCACGGCGCCGCCCGTGGCGTCGAACAGGCGCGGGATGAGGTTGATCAGGGTCGACTTGCCGGAGCCGGTCGAGCCGATGATCGCCGTCGTCGTGCCGGGCCGCAGCTCGAACGTGACGTCCTTCAGGACCGGCGACTCGGCGCCGGGATACTCGAAGGTCACGTGGTCGAACGAGACGTCCCCCGCGGCGGCCGGGGCCGGTGTCGGGGAGACGGGGGGAGCGACGGTGGAGTCGGTGTCGAGGACCTCCATGATGCGGTCGGCGCAGACGGCCGCGCGCGGCGCCA
>DAONOU010000305.1:0-2929 GCA_035409265.1 Arachnia sp.
GGAGGATCGCCTGGACCGAGCCGACGCCGAGGTCGGCGAGGACGTCCGCGAGCTCGTCGTAGACGGCGTGCACCAGGGTCGCGCGGTCGGCGAGGTCGCCGAGCCGCTCGCGCGCCACCTCGTGGGCGTCGAGGTCGCGGTCGATGCCGACGAGCCGAGCCTCGGGGCAGGCCTCGAGGATCGCCCGCGCGTGACCGGCCAGCCCGAGCGTGCCGTCGACGTAGACCGAGCCGGGCCGCTGCAGCGCGGGGCGCAACAGATCGACGATCCGGTCACGCATGACCGGATCGTGCACGTCCGCGAACCCTGACATCGGCTGCCTCTCACCCTTCGTTAGCTATCTGGTTGTGCGTTCCCCATCGGGAGGTTCCCTTCCGGACCCGAGCCTGGCCCCGGGGAAGGGGGGTCAGGAGCGGCCCGGCCGGGAGCCACCCGGTGGGGCTAGAGCCCGCCCACGCCGGCGAACTCGTCGTCCATCTCCGAGAAGCCGGCCTCGCTGGCCTCGGAGTACTTCTGCCACGCCTCGGCATCCCAGATCTCGGCGCGGTCACCCGCCCCGATCACCACGACCTCGCGGTCGAGACCCGCATAGGAACGCAGGTGCGGCGGGATGGTCACCCGGCCCTGGCGGTCCGGCACCTCGTCGCTGGCGCCCGCCATCAACATGCGCTGATAGTCGCGGACCTGCTTGACGGTGCTCGGGGCGCTGAGGAGGGCGGCCATCTTCTCCTCGAAGGCCGCCCGGGGGTAGACCGCGAGCGCGCGCTCCTGCGTCCTGGTCACCACCAGACCGGCCTCGAACCCGTCGCGGAACTTCGCGGGAAGGATGAGGCGGCCCTTGTCATCGAGCTTTGGGAAGTACGTCCCCAAGAACATGTCGGCCACCCCCTTCGCTCCACTAGGTCACCACTTTGCTCCAATGCGCGCCACTTTAGCCCACTTTCCTCCCCATGCCACCCTTTTTGGCGTGTCCGTGCGCCTCACTTTCCCGTGTCCACATGCCTCTTGGGGAGTCGGTACTCTTGGGAGCGCCGCGCGCCGACCCGAGGAGACCCCGTGATCCAGAACCCGCTGCCCTCGCTGCCCGAGGTCGCCCATCTCGCGTCCGCCGTCGTCGCGGAGATGGGCAAGGTGATCGAGGGCAAGCCCGAACAGCTGCGGATCGCGGTCACGGTCCTCCTCGCCGAGGGGCACCTCCTCATCGAGGACGTCCCCGGCGTCGGAAAGACGCAGCTCGCCAAGGCGCTCGCCCGGTCGATCGCGGGCGACGTCACGCGCATCCAGTTCACCCCCGACCTGCTCCCCAGCGACGTGACCGGCGTGTCGGTTTTCAACCAGTCGACGCGCGAGTTCGAGTTCAAGAAGGGCGGGATCTTCGCCAACATCGTCGTGGGCGACGAGATCAACCGCGCCTCCCCGAAGACCCAGTCCGCGCTCCTGGAGGCGATGGCGGAGGGGCAGGTCTCGGCCGACGGACAGACCTACCGCCTGGCGAGCCCCTTCATGGTGATCGCCACGCAGAACCCCATCGAGATGGAGGGGACCTATCCCCTCCCGGAGGCGCAGCGCGACCGCTTCATGGCCCGCGTCACCATGGGCTACCCCGCCCGCCAGTCCGAGGTCGCGATGTTGGAGAGCCACGGCGGCGGGGACCAGCTGGCCACGGTGCGGCCGGTCACCGACGTCGCGACGGTGGCCGCCGCCGTCCGCGCCATCCGCGCGGTCTACGTCGCGCCCGTCATCAACGACTACATCGTCTCCATCGTCGACGCCACGCGCCACCACCCCGAGCTGCGGCTGGGCGCGAGCCCGCGCGCGAGCCTGCACCTGATGCGCGCCTCCCGCGCCGCGGCGGCGCTCGCCGGGCGCGACTACGTCATCCCGGAGGACGTGAGCGCGCTGGCCGGCATCGTGCTCGCGCACCGCATCCTTCCGACGGTGGAGGCGCAGGTCGCCCGCCGCGACCCGGCGAGCATCATCGCGTCCGCGCTGGGGGCGATCCCCATCCCGGAGCGGAGGTAGGTCCGGTGCGGCGGAGGATTCGGCTGACCGGCCGAGGCTTCACGCTGCTCGTCCTCGGGCTGCTGACCTCCGTCGCCGCCTCGATCGTGGGCGAGCACAGCCTCCTGTGGATCACCGGCGCGCTGGTCCTGCTCCCGCTGACCGCGCTGGCGCACCTGCTGCTCGCGCCGCCCCGGGTGTCGGCCGCGCGCGCCGCGGCCCCCCAGACCCTTCCCCTCGGCGAGACCGCGCGCGTCGTCGTCGAGCTGACCAACGAGGCTCCCGCGCAGCCCGCGGTGCTGCGCTTCACCGACCAGGCGCCGCCGCCCCTCGGAGGCGGCGCGCAGTTCACGATCGCCCGCGGCTTCGGGCGCTGGGCGCAGGCCGTCGGCTACCGCGTCACCCCCACCCAGCGCGGCAGGTACGACCTGGGACCGCTGAGGGCGAGGGCCACCGACGCCCTCTCCCTCGCCCAGGTCACCTTCGCCGCCGCGGGGGTCCCTACCCAACTGCGCGTCACGCCGCGCGTGTGGGCGCTCGACGGGCTCGCCGGCGGCGCCGGGCTCGGGGCGGCGGGCGACGCGACGCCGCAACGCATCGGGCACGCGGGCAGCGACGACGTGCTCGTGCGCGAGCACCGTCACGGCGACGACATCCGCCGCGTGCACTGGAAGATGACGGCGAAGCAGGACGAGCTGATGGTCCGCCTGGAGGAGCACCCCTGGGATCCGTCCAGCACGCTGGTGCTGGACAACCGGGCCTCCGCGCACGTCGGCGACGGCGCGGACGGGTCGCTCGAGTGGGCGGTGTCCGCGGTCGCGTCGGTGGCCTCTCTCCTCTGCTCCGAACGCAGCAGGCTCGCGATCATCTCCGCCTCCGGGCCGGTGTGCGACCCCGGCCACACGCGCGGCGAGGCCGCGCGGCTGCT
>DAONOU010000306.1:0-2927 GCA_035409265.1 Arachnia sp.
CTCCTCGAAGCCCGCGGTGGCGGCGTCGACGACGCCGGCCAGCCCCGCGAGTAGGGCCTTGTCGACGGGGTTGGTCACGGAGCCGAGGCCGCCGGGTGCCTCCGCGAGGGACAGCACGAACTTGCCGGCGTTCAGGACCTTCATCGCGAGGCGGCGGCCGACCTTCATCTGCGTCTCGTCAAACGGCGAGTCGAGGCCCGGGCGGGCCATGGCCGCGCGCCAGCGGACGGCGTCGGAGCCGTAGCGGTCGAGGATGTCGGTGGGCACGACGACGTTGCCCTTCGACTTGCTCATCTTCTTGCGGTCGGGGTCGACCACGAAGCCGGAGATCGTCGCGCGCGCCCACGGCAGCGAGCCGTTTTCGAAGTGCGCGCGGACGACGCGGCTGAACAGCCAGGTGCGGATGATGTCGTGGGCCTGCGGCGCGACGTCCATCGGGAACGTGAGCCGGAACAGCTCCTCGTCGCGCTCCCACCCGGTGGCCAGGTGCGGGGTGAGCGACGACGTCGCCCAGGTGTCCATGACGTCGGGATCGGCGGCGAAGCCGCCCGGCCTGTTCCGCTGTGACTCCTCGTAGCCGACAGGGGTGTCGGTCATCGGGTCGACGGGCAGCGAGGCCTCGTCGGCCGTGATCGGGTGGTCGTAGTCGGGCTCGCCGTCGGCGTCGAGCGGGTACCAGACGGGGAAGGGCACGCCGAAGAAGCGCTGCCGCGAGACCAACCAGTCGCCGTTCAGGCCGCCGACCCAGTTCTCGTAGCGGTGGCGCATGTGGTCCGGCGTCCACTTCAGCTCCTCGCCGAGCTCGAGGAGCCGGGCCTTCAGCGCGTCGTCGCGGCCGCCGTTGGTGATGTACCACTGGCGCGTGGCGACGATCTCGAGCGGCTTGTCGCCCTTCTCGTAGAAGTTGGCCATGCGCGTGGTGGGCTTCGGGTCGCCGTCGAGGTCGCCGCTCTCGCGCAGCGCCGCGACGGTGGCCTCGCGGGCCGAGAAGGTCGTCTTGCCCGCCAGCGGGGCGTACGCGTCGGCGTTCGGGATCCACTCGGGGGTCTCGGCCTGGAGCCGGCCGTCGCGGCCGATCACCGTGCGGGTGGGGAGGTTCAGCTCGCGCCACCAGGTGACGTCGGTGAGGTCGCCGAAGGTGCAGCACATCGCGATGCCCGCGCCCTTCTCAGGCTCGGCCGCCGGGTGTGCGAGCACCGGGATCTCGACGCCGAACAGCGGCGAGGCGACCGTCGTCCCGAACAGGTCCTGGTAGCGCTCGTCGTCGGGGTGCGCGATCAGCGCGCACACGCTGACCAGCAGCTCGGGGCGCGTGGTCTCGATGTAGACGGGGGAGCCGTCGGGCTTGTGGAACGCGACGCGGTGGTACGCGCCGGGGTACTCGCGCGCCTCGAGCTCGGCCTGGGCGACGGCGGTGTGGAAGGTCACGTCCCAGAGGGTCGGCGCGTAGCTGAGGTAGGCCTCGCCGCGCGCGTGGTTGCGCAGGAACGCCTTCTGCGCCACGGCCTGCGACTCAGACGAGATGGTCGTGTACAGCGTCGACCAGTCGACGGAGAGGCCCAGCTGCTTCCACAGGTCCTCGAACGCCTGCTCGTCGACCGCGGTCAGCTCGTGGCACAGCTCGATGAAGTTGCGACGGCTGATCGGCACCTGGCGCTTGGGGTCCGGCTTGCCCGGGGGCTGGAAGTCCGGGTCGTAGGGGATCGACGGGTCGCAGCGCACGCCGTAGTAGTTCTGCACGCGGCGCTCGGTAGGCAGGCCGTTGTCATCCCAGCCCATGGGGTAGAACACGCGCTTGCCGCGCATCCGCTGGTAGCGGGCGACGGTGTCGGTGTGCGTGTAGCTGAAGACGTGGCCGACGTGCAGCGAGCCGGAGACGGTCGGCGGCGGGGTGTCGATCGAGAACACCTCGTCGCGGCTGTCGGGGCGGCGGAAGGTGTAGGTGCCCTCCTCGTCCCATACCTGTCCCCACTTGGCCTCCAGGCCTTCGAGGACGGGCTTTTCGGGCAGCGAGCGGGGATTCGGCGTAGACACGTCGGCCATCCTAACGGTGTGCCCAGGGATAGACACACCGCCAATGGTGGCGGATCAGGACGAGGGCGTCTTCTCGATCTCCTTGCCGCCGGCCTCCCACGACTGCAGGACGACCTGGTAGAAGGCGTCCGCGGTGGCCGGGATGGTCGGCTCGCCCGCGTTGTCGATGAGCCCTGGCAGCCTCTCGCCCGAGGTGATGTACACCGGCGTGCCGGTGTGCCCGTCCTGCTGCCACTGCGCGTAGGCGCCGGCGACGAAGTCGTTGTAGGAGCGGGTGTCGAACAGCTCCTGGAACTTGGTCAGCGCGTCGCCGGTGATCCCGGCGTCCTTGGCGAAGTCGTCGCGCAGCTGGCGCGCGGGGTAGGCGGTGGAGGACTCCTTGTGGTTCGCGAAGATCGTCTGCTGGTACTCAGCGAACTTGCCGACCTCGTCGGCGGCCGCCGCAGCGACGGCGGCGCGGCGCGAGGGCCCGTCCTCCACGCCGTTGTCGAGGAAGTCGACCGTCCGATACTCGGCCGTGATCTTGCCCGCCTCGACGAGCTCCTCGACCGGCTTCCCGAACGCGGCCTCGTAGCGGGCGCACCAGATGCACTGGTAGTCCTGGTAGACGATCAGGTGCGGCTTCTCGGCCGTCGGCTCCTTGCCGAAGAGGAGGATGCCGTGCTTCTCGGTGGCGTTGGGCGGGGTCAGCTGGTCGGTGGCGACCGGCTTGTTCGCCGGGGCCGAGATCGCCTGGATGATCACGATCACCAGCACCACCACCGCGGTGAGGGCGAGCAGGCCGACGCCGGCCCCGACGATCCGCTTGGTCTTCTTGTTGCGCTCCTCGAGCTCCTGCTGCTGCCGCAGAGCGGCGCGCCTGCTGAGCGATGAGTTGTTCGACATCCGGATGT
>DAONOU010000307.1:0-2882 GCA_035409265.1 Arachnia sp.
AACCGAGGTACATGCCGACCGGCGCCATCCAGAGGGCGAAGAACCCGACCGCGAACAGCAGCATCCCCAGCGAGACCATGCCCTGACGAAAGCAACCGAGACGACCGACGCCGCGCAGGCGACTACCCGTCGGTGCCGTCGCGGCGGAGCTGACGCACAGGGGGTGCGTCCTCGGAGAAGAGCTCGCTCTCCTCGGAGAAGAGGGTGCGCCCGCGGTCGCGGTCCTCGGCGTAGGTGATCATCTCGGCGACGGCGGGCTGGCGCGTGGTCTCCCCGAGCGGGTCGAGCTGGGGGATGTCCTCCTCCGTCACCTCGAGGTCGCGGAAGCGGCGGGCCGAGACCATGACGCGGCTCTCCAGCGTGGCGACGGCGCTGTTGTAGGCCTTCACGGAGCTGGTGAGCGAGCGGCCCAGCTTGTCGAAATGCGCGCCGAGGGTGGCGAGGCGCTGGTGCAGCTCGCGGCCCAGCTTCGAGATCTGCCCCGCGGTCTCCGCGAGAGCGACCTGCTTCCAGCCGTTGGCCACGATCTGCAGCTGCGGGATCAGCAGGCCGGGGGAGGCGAGCACGACCTGCTTGCGGGTGGCGTAGTCGTGCAGGTCCGGCAGCTGCTCCAGCGCGAGCCGGTAGATCTCGTCGGAGGGGAGGTAGAGAATGACGAACTCGGGCGAGCCGAGGTCGAGCTGCCAATAGCCCTTGTCGGAGAGCTGGTCGATGTGGGCGCGCACGTTGCGCGCGAAGGAGAGGAAGTGGCCGCGCTGCTGGGCCTCGTCCTCGGTGTTGTACGCCTCGAGGACGGCGGCGAGCGGGACCTTGGAGTCGACGAAGATGACCTTGCCCGCGGGCAGGTTGACCCGGAGGTCCGGGCGGAACCGGCCGTCGTCGGACGCGTAGGTCTGCTGGGTGTCGAAGTCGCACCGCTCGGTGAGGCCCGAGATCTCGACGATCCGCTTCAGGCTGCGCTCGCCCCAGGCCCCCCGCACCTGAGGGGTGCGCAGCGCGTTGGAAAGGCTGGTGGTCTCGCGACGGATGGCCTCGCCGGAGCGCTGCACCGCGGCGACCTGCTCGCCGAGCTCGGCCGCCATCTTCGTCCGCTCGAGCTCCACCAGCTGCAGCTTCTCCTGCATCTGGCGCAGCCCGTCGGTGAGCGGCGCGACCAACTGTTCGGTGGCCTTCAGCCGCTGCTCGGTCGCCGCGTCCGCCTGCCTGTTCTGGCGCTCCAGCGACTCGGCGCTGAGCACCTTGAACTGGTTCAGCAGCGCCTCGCGGTCGGCCGCCTGCTCCTCTGCCTTCTGGACCGCCGCGTCGCGCTGCGCCGTCGCCGCGGCGACCTGCGCGGCGACCTTCGCCGTCTCGCCCCGCGCCTCCGCGACGAGCCGCTGCGCGTCGGCCACCGTCGCCCGCAACTCCGCGGCTTCGAGCGACTGGCGCGCGGCGTCGGCGCGGATGGCCGCCAGTTCCTCGCGGGCGCGCCCCGCCTCGGCCCGCGCCGTCGACGCCTCCTCCTGCGCGGCGGTCAGCGCACGCGGGTCGGCGTCGGGCTGCTGCCGGGTGGTTGCGCCCGTGGCGCGCGCCACCCAGAAGCCGACGGCGGCGCCGATAACGAGGGCCAGGAGAAGCAGGAGGAGGTCCATGCCGACAAGCTAATCAGGCCCCTCCGACAATTTCCGCGCGGCTCCCCGGAGAGGCCCCGAATGCCTCCCGCTAGCCTGAGCGCATGCCCACCTCGCACATCGACCAGCTCGCGGCGTTCGTGACCGCCTCGCCCACCAGCTACCACGCCGCGGCGGAGATCGCGCGGCGGCTGGAAAGGGCCGGGTTCGAGCGGGTCGACGCCGCGCACCCGTTCGGGCCTTCCGGTGGGCGGAGGTTCGTGGTTCGCGACGGCGCCGTCGTCGCCTGGATCGCGCCCGGGGCCCTCACCGACGGCGCGGGGTTCCGGATCGTCGGCACGCACACGGACTCACCCGGGTTCAAGGTCAAGCCGGGACCGCTGCCGCAGTCGGCGGGGTGGACGGGCGTCGGCGTCGAGGTCTACGGCGGGCCGCTGCTGAACTCGTGGCTCGACCGCGACCTGGGGATCGCCGGGCGCATCGTCACCCTCGACGGCGCGGCGCACCTGGTCAGGAGCGGCCCCATCGCGCGCATCCCGCAGCTGGCCATCCACCTGGACCGCACCGCCAACGAGGCGCTGAAGTTGGACCGGCAGGCGCACACCCAGCCGATCCTCGCCGTCGAGCCGCGCGGCTCGCTCCTCGACCACCTCTGCGGCCTGGCAGGCATCGACGCCGACCAGGTCGCCCTCCACGACCTCTTCGTCTTCGACACCCAGCCACCCGCGGTGATCGGCATGGAGCGCGAGTTCCTCGCGTCCGCGCGCCTGGACAACCTGCTGTCCACCCACGCCGCGCTGGCCGCCATCGAGGGGCTCGCGGCGGGCGGCCTCGGGGGTGATGGGGAGGGTCCCGAGGACGCCACGAATGCCGTGGGCGCGCGCGACGTCGTCGTGTTCGCCGCGTTCGATCACGAGGAGGTCGGCTCCGACACGGCCACGGGCGCGGGCGGGCCGCTGCTGCAGGACGTGCTGGAGCGCATCTCGGCGGGCTACGGGCTGAACCTGGACGAGACGCGGGCGATGTTCGCGCGGTCCAGCTGCATCTCGGCCGACTGCGGCCACGTCGTCCACCCGAACTACCCGGGTGTGCACGATCCGATGAACCGCCCGCTGCCCAACCGCGGGCCGTTGCTGAAGATCAACGCGAACCAGCGCTATGCCACCGACGCCGTCGGCGCCGCGATCTGGCTCCGCGCGTGCGCGGCCGCGGGCGTTCCCACGCAGTCGTTCGTCTCGAACAACGCCGTGCCGTGCGGCTCGACGATCGGCC
>DAONOU010000308.1:0-2823 GCA_035409265.1 Arachnia sp.
AACTACCACGCCACCGTCGAGCCCGCCGCCACGGCCTGCGCCGCATCACCCTCATCGAGCGCGGCGACACCGTGACGGAGAACGCCATCATGGCCGCCGCGCGCACGCCGGGGGTCACCGTGCTGCGCAACGCCTCCGGCAACTACATGGTCCAGGATCTCTGCTTCTACCTGCAGCTGCTGGGCGTCGAGATCGACGGTGTGGGCACCACGACGCTGACCATCCGCGGGGTCGAGGACATCGACCGCGACGTCGAGTACTTCGTCTCCGAGGACCCGATCGAGGCGATGAGCCTGCTGACCGCGGGCATCGTCACGAAGTCTGAGATCACCGTGCGCCGCTGCCCGATCGAGTTCCTCGAGGTGGAGTTCGCCGTCCTCGACGAGATGGGCCTGAGGTTCGACGCCTCGCCCGAGTATGCGAGCCGCAACGGCAAGACGCGCCTGGTCGACGTCACGGTCAAGCCGTCGGACCTGGTGGCGCCCCAGGACAAGATCCACCCCATGCCGTTCCCGGGGCTGAACATCGACAACCTGCCGTTCTTCGCTGTGATCTGCGCGACGGCGACCGGCCAGAGCGTCATCTACGACTGGGTCTACGACAACCGCGCCATCCATCTCGCGAAGCTGTCCGAACTGGGTGCGAACCTCCGGCTCATGGACGCCCACAGCCTCCTGATCAACGGGCCGACGAACTGGCGCGGCCGCAACATCGACACTCCCCCGGCCCTGCGCCCCGCGGTCTGCGTCCTGCTGGCGGCCCTCGCGGCTCGCGGCACCACGAACCTCATGGACGTGTACGTGATCAACCGCGGCTACGAGGATCTCCCGCAGCGGCTGAACAAGCTCGGCGCGAAGGTCAACGTCTTCTGGGGCTCCGCCGAGGACGACTGACAAGCTTTGATAACGATTCCGCCTCCTGTGGACAATTCCCTGGCGGAGGGTGGCACGTTTCAATAGACTCGGCGACCATGGCAGTGGTTTACGGGGACTATCTCTCCCCCGCGTTCATCGCGATGGCTCATCGCGGCGGCTCGCTGCTCACCGCCAATCTCGGCATCGAAAACACCGTCCGCGCGTTCGCCAACGCGGTCGAGCTGGGCTTCACCTACCTCGAGACGGACGTGCACGCCACGGCCGACGGCCAGCTCGTCGCGTTTCACGACCCGAACCTCGAGCGCGTGACGGGCTACGACCGGAACCTTCACGACCTGACCCTCGACGAGGTCCTCGAGCTCCGCGTGGGCGACCGCGAGCCGATCCCGATGTTGGACGAGCTGTTCGAGACGTTCCCGGAGGCGAGGTTCAACATCGACATCAAGCACGCGACGGCGATGCTCCCCCTGGCCGAGGCGATTCGCCGCCACGGGGCGGAGCGGCGCGTCTGTGTGGGCTCGTTCTCCCGGCAGTGCCTTCGCCGGTTCCGGGCGACGATGCCGGAGGTGCCCACCTCGGTGTCGACCGTCGGCGTCGCGGCCCTCGCCTTCGGCCAGATGCCGCCCAACGGGCAGGCCTTCCAGATGCCGATGTCCTATCCCGTGGGCCCGGTCAGCGTCGACCTCGTCACGCCGCGCTCCATCGAACGCATCCACGCCACCGGCCGCAAGGTCCACGTCTGGACCATCGACGACCAGACGACGATGCACCAGCTGATCGACTGGGGCGTCGACGGCATCATCACCGACCGTCCCGATTCGTTGAAAGACGTTCTGTCGGCCCGCGGGATGTGGTCTACTCGGTAGGGAACGTATTGACCGCCGAAAACGTTCACTACTTACGAAGAACACGCACGAGGAGGATATAGATGGCAGATCGTGCATTGCGCGGCGTCGGCCTCGGCTCGAAGACCTTCGAGGACGAGCAGGGCGTCGAGTTCGCGGAGCGCCAGCACCTGGCGTTCGACTGCCCCAAGGGGCATCACTTCGAGGTGACCTTCTCCGTCGAGGCCGAGCTCCCGACGGAGTGGGAGTGCAAGAAGTGCGGCCTGATGGCCGTGCGTTCCGACGGCGTCGTGGGCGAGGAGAAGGTCGTCAAGCCGGCCCGCACCCACTGGGACATGCTGCGCGAGCGGCGCTCGATCCCCGAGCTCGAGGACATCCTCGCCGAACAGCTGACCAAGCTGCGCGAGTCGGACCGCCTGTACTGAGTCCATTCGACAACACGCCGACGGCGCCCGTCCCCTCCCGGGGCGGGCGCCGTCGGCGTGTGGCTGTTACTTCTCGTCCGGCTCGATGACGGTTCCCTCGACGACCTCGCCCTCGACGACCTCGGCGGTGATGCCGGGGATCAACGTCTCGGCGGCAGGCGTGTCCGCGACCACCTCGCCGTCGATGACGACGGGGCGGATGCCTTGGCGCTCGAGTGAGCGCGACGCGAACCACGTGATGGCCTCGCGGATGAACGGCCGTGTGAAGGGCAGCAGGCACAGCAGGCCGAGAAGGTCGGTGAGCAGCCCGGGAAGCACGAGGAGGATGCCGCCGCCCACGACGAGCGACGCGTCGGCGAGCCTGCCCGTCGGGAGTTGGCCGGCGCGCAGGGCCTCCATGATGGCGCCCCTCGCCTTGCCCCACTCCCTCCGCATGAGGAAGAGGCCCAGTGCCGCGGAGCCGACCAGGACGACGAGCGTCCACCAGCCGATCTCGCGGGACACCCACATGAGAAGGACGATCTCCGCGAGCGCCAGCGCGGCGAGGCCGACGCCGAGGAGGCCGAATCCGAATCGTCCCCGCATGACTCAGGCCCCCTTGCGCCTGACGGCGCGCGTGGCGCCGCGGACGAGCCCGAGCAGCTGACCCACCCGGTACTCGACCCCCCACAGCGTGGT
>DAONOU010000309.1:0-2805 GCA_035409265.1 Arachnia sp.
GGCGAAGGTGTAGAGCTGCTCCAGGTAGCCGACGGTGAGCCCGGTCTGTTCTTCGACCCAGGCGCGCACGGCGGTCTGCAGCGAGCGGTGCCCGGGCAGCAGGGGGCCCGCGGGGAGCCGGGGGGCGTGCGGCAGGGTGAGCACGCACGGTTCGCCGTCGACCATGGCGACGATGACGGCCAGCACCTCGGCGCCGATCGGTTCGCTGCCCATCACGGGGAGCCGCCGCCGGGCTCGCTCGCGGTGAGGATGATCCCGCTGGCGGCGACGTAGCCCGCGGCGTAGGCGCGGGCCGCGGTGCGCAGCGCCTCGCGGTCGGGCAGGTAGGAGCCGTTGTGCAGGCCCGCGCCGTTGATCCTCCCCGTGCCGACGAAGCACATGACGGAGGCGGCCTCGAGGCCGTACTCGGCGAAGTCGTCGGACCCGCAGGATCGAAACGGCGTCTCCGCCACGGTGATGCCGAGCCCGGAGAGCAGCGGGTCCAGCCGGTGGACGAGCCCCGGATCGTTGACGAGCGCCGGGCCGCCCGTGCGGAACCGCACCTCCGCCGCCGCGCCGCGCGCGTCCGCGGCCGCCTTCGCCGTCGCCTCGATCGCCCGGTGCAGCCGGTACCGGTCGGCGTCGTTGAAGGTGCGGATGGTGCCCTTCGCCCGCGCCTCGTCGGGGATCACGTTCGGCGCGGTGCCGCCGGTGATCAGCCCGAAGGAGACCACCGTCGGGTGTGTGGGGTCGACGATCCGGCTCGGCAGCCCCGCGACGGCGTCGACGATGGCCGCCAGCGTGGTGATGGGGTCGACGGCGAGGTGCGGGTAGGCGCCGTGTCCGGCGCTGCCCCTCACGACGATCTCGAACGAGTCGTACGCGGCGTTGACGGCGCCGGCTCCGGTGGACACGATCCCGGGCTCCACCTGGGGTTGGACGTGCACGCCGATCATGGCCTCGACCCCCTGGTCCGCCAGGAGGCCCGACGAGACGACGTCGAGGGCGCCGGGCGGCGTGACCTCCTCGCGGGGCTGCAGGATCGGGATCAACCCGGTGGGGAGGTCGAGCTCGCGGGCGGCGGCCAGCACGGCCCAGAGCGCCGCGAGGTGCACGTCGTGCCCGCAGGCGTGCATGATGCCGGGGCGCGCGGAGCGCCACTGCACCGTCGTCGACTCGACGATGGGCAGCGCGTCCAGCTCGGCGCGGAGGCCAACAGCGGGTCCGTCGGCGCCGATCCTCGCCCAGGCGCCGGTGTGGGCGACGGGGGACCAGTCGAGCCAGTCCGCTGCGGCCTGGAACCTGTCGCGCGTGGGCTCCTCCTCGCCGCTGAGGTGCGGGTCGGCGTGGATCTCTCGGCGCAGGGCGACGGCGTCGGGCAGCACGCGGTCGATGCCCGCGGCGAGGTCGTTGAGCAGCCGGTCCGTCATGAGGGGTGACACTACCGCTCCCGGCCCCGGTGCGCCCGGCGCGACGAGCGGCGGGATAGGGTGAGGCAATGCCCCCCGCCAGCCACCGCACGCCGAAGCTGGCCCCGGCGCGGCCGGGTCGCCCGTCCATCGTGAGGTTCCTCCCCTACCTCAAGGGCTATTGGCGGCAGTTCGCGTTCTCGTTCGCCATGGCCCCCGTCGGGGTGCTGCTCAGCATCTCCATTCCCCTGCTGCTCGGCGGGGTCGTAGACGGCCCCATCGCCGACGGCGACCCCGGCGGCGTGCTGTGGTTCGGGCTGGCGCTGCTCGCCGTCGGGGCGCTGGACGCGTTCATCTCGTTCCTGCGCCGCTGGATCATGGTGAAGGCGACCTCCTTCATCGAGACCGACATCCGGCTGGACCTCTTCGCCCAGCTGCAGCAGCTCCCCATGCAGTTCCACAAGGCGTGGGAGTCAGGGCAGCTGCTGTCGCGCATCATGAGCGACCTCGGCACCATCCGACGCTTCCTCTCCTTCGGCATCGTCGTGCTGTTCATGAACTCGATCCACATCGTCGTGGTGCTCGGGATCATGATCGCGACCCTGTGGCAGGTGGGCGTCGCGGTGCTCGTCCTCGTCATCCCGGTCGTCGTGGTGACGTTCGCGCTGATGGGACGGTTCGGCCTCATCGCCCGCCGTGTGCAGGACGAGACGGGAGACGTCGCGTCCGCGGCCGAGGAGGCGCTGCACGGCGTGCGCGTCATCCGCTCCTTCGGCCGGTCGAGCTACGTGGGCCGCGCGTTCGACGCGCGCGCCACGCGCTTGGCCGAGAGCGGCGTGAGGCGGATGAACCTCGCGGCCGTGCTCTGGACGCTGCTGGAGGTCTTCCCGTCGGTGCTGCTCCTGGTGGTC
The DNA here is from genome assembly GCA_035409265.1 of Arachnia sp. GTDB lineage: Bacteria > Actinomycetota > Actinomycetes > Propionibacteriales > Propionibacteriaceae > Arachnia. The sequence goes on from DAONOU010000309.1 coordinate 2,300, forward strand.
CTCATCGGCGTCAGCTTCGGCGTCGCCGGCGGAACCCTGTCGCTGGGCGCCGCCGTGACCTTCGTCACGCTGCTGCTTTCGCTTGCGTGGCCGGTGGGCAGCCTCGGCTGGCTGCTGTCGTTCGCGCGGGAGACGGCCACCGCGGCGGACCGCGTCGCCGAGGTGTTCGACGCGCCGCTCAGCATCGCGACCGGCGGCCTCACCCTCGCCGATGTCGGCGGCCGGCTGGAGCTGCGGGGCGTCTCCTACCAGTTCCCCGACGCCGACGTCCCCACGCTGACGGACGTGAGCCTCGAGGTCGCGCCCGGCGAGACGGTCGCGTTGGTCGGCGGCACAGGCTCGGGCAAGTCGACCCTCGTGTCGCTGCTGCCGCGTCTGGTCGACGTCACCGGCGGGCAGATCCTGCTGGACGGAACGGACATCCGCGAGCTGGACCTCGCCCTGCTGCGCGGCCTGATCGGCACCGCCTTCGAGGACCCGATCCTGTTCTCCATGTCCGCGCGCGA
>DAONOU010000310.1:0-2783 GCA_035409265.1 Arachnia sp.
GACGGCACGCCGGGCCAGTGGTATTACCACCTCTTCGCGCCCGAGCAGCCCGACTTCAACTGGGGTCGCCCCGAAGTCCTCGCCGAGTTCGAGCGCATCCTCCGCTTCTGGCTCGACCGCGGTATCGACGGCTTCCGCATCGACGTGTCCGACGCGCTCATCAAGGACACGGCGTGGGAGGACACGCCTGACGGCAACCCGCTCATCCCCAAGGACGACGCGAGCGGAGTCCACGAGATCTACCGGGCGTTCCGCGCCGTCATGGACTCCTACGACGGCGACCGCATGGCCGTTATCGAGACGGGGGCGCCCGACGATGTCGTCGCGCTCTTCCTCCGGCCCGACGAGATGCACCTCGCGTTCAACTTCCGCTTCGTCAAGGCGGGTTGGGACGCGGCCGCGATCCGCGCGGCGGTCGACGACTCGCTCGCGGCGTACGGCGCGGTGGGTGCGCCGACGACGTGGGTGACGGACAACCACGACACGACGCGCTCGGTGACGCGCTACGGCGCGGACGTGCGGCTCGAGGGCGAGTACGTGCCGGGCTCGACGGCCGAGCTCCCGCTCGACGACGCCGCGCTCGCTCGCGGCACGCGCCGCGCTCGCGCGATGGCGGTGCTCCTGCTCGGGCTGCCGGGCGCGGCCTACGTGTATGCGGGGCAGGAACTTGGGCTCCCGGAGGTCGTCGACCTACCTGCCGAGGTCCTCCAGGACCCGATCGTCGCGCGCTCGGGCGGCACGTCGCGCGGGCGCGACGGCTGCCGCGTGCCGCTGCCGTGGGCGGGCTCGCGGCCGCCGTTCGGCTTCGCGCCCGACGGCACGACGACGTGGCTGCCGCAGCCGGAGGACTGGGCGTCGCTGACGGCGGAGTCCCAGGCCGACGACGACGCCTCGATGCTCGCGCTCTACCGGGCGCTCGGCACGCTCCGGCGTGCCGAGCCCGCGCTGCGGGGCGGTGACGTCGAGTGGCTCGAGCAGACGGCGACGCGCCTCGTGCTGCGCCGGACCCCTGCCGCGGGCGTCGGGGGCCGGGCGCTCACGCTCGTCGTCAACCTCGGTGAGGAGGCGGCGCCGCTGCCCGACGGTGAGCTGCTCCTCGCGACTGCGCCGCTCGTCGGGGGGATGCTCGCGGGCGAGTCTGCGGGTGTCCTCGCCTGACCGCGGGCGGTCGGGCGGGTGAGGGTGCTCGGCGACGGGTGACCCACTTCTGTACCGGTTGCTGACCCCCGTGCGCGTTGTCAGACTTCTGAGTGCACGACCCCTGTCCGCTCTGCGCCAGGGAAGGCGGTGCGCCCGGAACGATCCGGTCGCCCTCACACCGAGGAGTCCTGCGATGGCCGCAGACACGACGACGCACTCGCACCCGACGACGGTGTCGGAGCCGCGCGACGCAGCGGAGGATATCCGCGTCGCCCTGCATCGGCTGAGCTCGTCGGCGCCCGAGGAGTTCTTCAACATCGCCAACGACCTGCGCGCGCTCGGCTGCGACGACGCGGCCGTGCCGTTCTACGAGAAGGCCATCGAGGCGGGTGTCCCCGAGGCCACATACAACCTCGCGCTGCTCCACCACGAGCGTGGCCGCACCGAGATCGCGCGCTCCGGGTTCGTTGCGGCCTCGGAGGCGGGTGACGCCAAGGGTGCGTTCATGGCGGCGCAGATCTTCGAGGCCTGCGGTGACGACGACCGTGCGGCGCTCCACTACGCGCGGGCGCTCGAGCTCCCGGAGACCCCTGTGCGGCTTGCGCGCGTCCTGCGTCGCATCGGCCTCGCACAGGAGGCCGACGACATCGTCGCCGAGTCCGCCGCCATGAGCTGGGAGTCCGCCGTCGAGCACGCGCTGCGCGACGCGACCCCGGTGGCCGAGGGGCTCACGCACCTCGACCACCACTGGTCGCGCGGCGAGACGCGCGTCGCCGTGACGCTTGCGCTGCTCCTCGAGGAGGACGGCCGGGCCGACGACGCCGAGGCGGTGCTCCTCGTCGCCGCCGAGGCCGGTGACGTCCAGGCGCTCACGAACCTCGGCACGCGCTGGCGTGACAACGCATCCATCACGCCGATGTTCGATAGGTTGAGGCCGTCGAGGGAAACTCATCGTCCAGTGCGGGGGGAGGGTACGTGAGCGAGTTGCTGCCGGGGTACCAGGCCACGCGCCTGCGCGCCGGTCTGATCGACTACCTCACCACCACGTTCGCTCTAGTCGACTCCGATGCACAGGCCGCTCTCCGCGAACTCCTGGAGGACGAGTCGGAGGGGATGTTCAAAGGCCCCTACCTCCGCACCGGGATGCCGTTCAGCGCCGCCCCACGCCGAGCCGTCTCACCGTTGGACTGGATGCCCCCTGGCTTCGACCCCTACGCCCACCAGGCAGCGGCTTTCCGGCGACTCTCCAGCCTCCATGGCCGTCGTCAGCCGACGCTGGTCACCACTGGTACCGGCTCGGGCAAGACGGAGGCCTTCCTCTACCCGATCCTGGATCACTGTCTACGCGCCCGCCGACAGGGCATGGGTGGCATGAAGGCCCTCATCCTCTATCCGATGAACGCACTGGCCAACGACCAGGCGCAGCGTCTCGCCCGACTGATCACCGAGCGCGACTCGGACGGACACCAGCCGCTGGGTTCGATCACCGCAGCCCTCTACACGGGCGAGGCAGCCGTCTCCGCCGATGGGAAACGCTCCGGCTCGGCCACCAAGGTCACGGAGAACGGGCTCATCACCGACCGGGCGATCATCCGGGACGACCCGCCGGACATCCTGCTCACCAACTACAAGATGCTCGACCA
>DAONOU010000311.1:0-2774 GCA_035409265.1 Arachnia sp.
CATCCCCGACGAAGACCTCCGCGGCATCGTCGAGCGCGCCTACGCCCCCGAGAAGTTCCTGGACCCGGCGGTCGTGCCCGTGACCCGGTTGAGCGACGGTCTGTGGCTCGCGCACCTGAGTAACGGGCCCTCGGCCGCGTTCAAGGACATGGCCATGCAGCTCCTCGGCGAGCTGTTCGCCTACGAGTTGGCGCGGCGCGGGGAGACCATCACCATCGTCGGCGCCACGTCGGGCGACACGGGATCGTCCGCGGAGTACGCCCTCCAGGGGAAGCCGGGAGTGCGTGTGTTCATGCTCTCGCCGCGCGGCCGGATGACGCCGTTCCAGCAGGCGCAGATGTTCTCCATCGACGACCCGGCCATCGTGAACCTCGCCGTCGACGGCGTGTTCGACGACTGCCAGGACCTCGTCAAGGAGCTGAACGCCGACGCGGACTTCAAGGAGCGGCACCGCGTCGGCGCCGTCAACTCGATCAACTGGGCGCGGCTGATGGCGCAGGTCGTCTACTACTTCGCGGCGTGGCTCCAGGTCTCCGACGGCGTGCCGATCAGCTTCGCCGTGCCGTCGGGCAACTTCGGCAACATCGCCGCCGGGCACATCGCCCGCAGCATGGGCCTGCCGATCCACCGGCTGATCCTCGCCACCAACGAGAACAACGTGCTCGAGGAGTTCTTCCGCACCGGCGTCTACCGCCTGCGCGGCGCCGCCGAGACGCTGGCCACCAGCTCGCCGTCGATGGACATCTCCAAGGCCTCCAACTTCGAGCGCTTCGTCTTCGACCTCCTCGGCCGCGACGCCGCCCAGGTCGCCGAGCTCTTCGGGCGGGATCTCCCGTCCGACGGCGCCTTCGACCTCAGCGCGACACCCGAGTTCGCCGCCCAGCTCGACCGGTTCGGCTTCGTCTCCGGCACGTCGACCCACGCCGACCGGATCGCGGAGATCCGACGCGTCCACGAGGCCGACGGCGTCGTCATCGACCCGCACACCGCCGACGGCGTCCACGTGGCCGCGCTGAGCGATGTCGCGGGGCCCATCGTCGTCCTGGAGACGGCGCTGCCGGTGAAGTTCGCCGAGTCGATCGTCGAGGCCATCGGCGTCGCCCCGCCCCGCCCCGAGCGCTTCGCCGGCATCGAGGATCTGCCGCGCCACGTCGTCGACATCCCGAACTCGGTCGATGCGGTTCGCGACGTCATCGAGGCAGCCCATGGCTGACCGGTACCCCGACGCAGGCCTCCGGGTCACCGCGGCCCAGCGCGACAGGGCGGCCGCGGAGTTGCGCGAGGCCGCGGCCGACGAACGGCTGAGCTTCGACGAGCTCGAGGCGCGGCTGCCGACGGTGCTCGGCGCCAAGACCCGCGGCGACCTGGTCGCGGTGCTGAGGGACCTGGTTCCCGCCGCGGAGATGGGCGCGGTCGTCGGGGCCGACGCGCCGACGGGCCACGGCATCGGCTTCGAGTGGGAACACCCGTGGGTGATCGAGACGCGATGGGACACCGTCCGCCAGATCGGCGAATGGGTGCTGCCGCCGTTCATGGAGCTGGTCTCCGGCGGCGGGACGATCATCCTGAACGCCATCCATGCGAGCGCGTTCGCCCCGGTCACCGACATCGTCCTGACGGGGAAGGGCGGCGTCCGGATCGTCGTCCCCGAGGGCTGGGGCGTCGACACCGAGGGCGTGAAGGTCGATAACGGCCAGACCGCCGGCCTGAACTCGAGCGTCCGCACCCGGCCGGAGCGCGGCATGCCTCGCCTGATCCTGCGCGGCAACTTCGCGGGCTCGGTCGTCGTCCGGCATCCGCGCTGGGCGGACCGCAGGGCGCTCACGAAGTGGGAGCGGCTCGGCCGCCCCGCGCCCGCCTTGGCCCTCCCACCGGGGCCGGTAGGCTCGGGACATGTCTGACGCGAACGTGCCCGAGAACCGGATGCGGGCAGGGGATCAGGAGCGCGACGACGTGCTCGTGGCCCTGCAGCGCGCCTACGAGGCCGGCCGCCTGGATCTCGACGAGATGCACGAGCGCCAGGATCAGGCGCTGAGGGCCAAGTTCGCCGACGAGCTCGGGCCGCTGCTCGCCGACCTCCCGGAGGGCCAGGAGCTGGCGACCAGGCCGGATGCGACGCCGACCCCCGCGCACAAGGCGCTCCCGGCGGTCGCCCCCGCGGACGCGGGGTTCAGCATGACGGTGATGTCCGGCAGGGACGTCGTCGTCGAGTCCGGCACCGAGACGCTCAGCGACTTCTCGTGGTGGGGCGGCAACAACTACGACGTCACCCGCGCCATGGGCCCTGGCCGCGTCCTCACCCTCACCCTGCACGCGGTCATGGCGGGCAGCGACATCTTCGTGCCCGCGGGCGTGCGCGTGGTCGACCAGACGATGGCTGTCATGGCGGGCAACGACATCAGCCCGGAGGCACAGGGCGACGGCTCCAACGGCACGCTCATCCTCAAGGGATTCCTCTGGTGGGCGGGCCACGACGTCAAGCGCGCCCCCGCCAAGCCCTGAGGAACCACCGCTCACTCCCCCCTCGGCCGCGGCGCGCCGGATGGCGGTAGGGAAAGCTCGCCCAACGGGGAATAACGCCCGGATGATCAGAGTTGAGTCTGATGTACTCAATCTTGAACTTGAGTGAGATTGACTCATGTGCTTAACTTGAGCCAGCCCCGCTCAAGGGATAACCCAGACATCCATCCGCAGGAGGAAACCCATGGCTCGTGCAGTAGGCATCGACCTCGGCACCACCAACTCTGTCGTCGCCGTCCTCGAGGGCGGCGAGC
>DAONOU010000312.1:0-2771 GCA_035409265.1 Arachnia sp.
CGACGGCCTTGGCGGCGCCGGTCGTGGTGGGAACCATGTTGAGGGCGGCGGCGCGCGAGCGACGCAGGTCCTTGTGCGGGCCGTCCTGCAGGTTCTGGTCCTGGGTGTAGGCGTGGATCGTGGTCATGAGGCCACGTTCGATGCCGAGGGCGTCGTTCAGCGCCTTGGCCATCGGGGCCAGGCAGTTGGTGGTGCAGGACGCGTTGGAGATGATGTTGTGCGCGGCCGGGTCGTACAGGTTGTCGTTGACGCCCATGACGATGGTGATGTCCTCGTTCTTCGCCGGGGCGGAGATGAGCACCTTCTTGGCGCCGGCGTCGATGTGCGCCTTGGCCTTGGTGGCGTCCACGAAGAAGCCGGTGGACTCGATGACGATGTCGACACCCAGCTCGCCCCAGGGCAGCTGCGCGGGATCCTTCTCGGCGAAGGCCTTGATCTCCTTGCCGTCGACGATCAGCGCGTCGTCGTCGTACGCGACCTCGCCGGGGAAACGGCCGAGGATCGAGTCGTACTTGAGGAGGTGGGCAAGAGTCTTGTTGTCGGTCAGGTCGTTGACTGCGACAACGTCGAGATCGGCACCCGACGCGACGAGCGCGCGGAAGTAGTTACGGCCGATGCGGCCAAAGCCGTTGATTGCAACCTTAACGGTCATGAGGAATGTGATCCCTTTCGCTACCTTGCGCCTCAAGCGGCGCATACGGACGAGATCATCCTAACCGTCTGGACCTTCGTGGCAACTGCTGGGGGTCCAATATTGGAGAGACCTATTCGCCGTCGCGCAGTTCGGGCGGGAGGCTGGCCTCCGTGCCGGGGATTCCCGCGTCCTCCGCGGCCTTGTCAGCGGTCGCTAGGAGCCTGCGGATGCGCCCTGCGATGGCGTCCTTCGTGAGCGGCGGGGTGTGCAGCTGGCCGAGCTCCTCGAGACTCGCCTGGCGGTGCGTGAGGCGCAGCACGCCGGCCTCGCGCAGGTGCTCGGGCACGTCGTCGCCCAGGATCTCCATGGCCCGTTCGACGCGGGCGCTGGCCGTCACCGCCGCGCGCGCGGACCGGCGGAGGTTGGCGTCGTCGAAGTTGGCCAGCCGGTTGACGTTGGCCCTGACCTCCTTGCGCCTGCGTCGGCTGTCCCACTCGATCCTCGACTCTGCGGCGCCCATGCGGGTCAGCAGGTCGGCGATGGCGTCTCCGTCGCGCAGGACGACGCGCTCGACGCCGCGCACGTCGCGCGACTTGACGACGATCCCGAGGCGCCGCGCCGCGCCCACGAGGGCGAGAGCCGCCTCGGAGCCGGGGCAGGTGATCTCCAGCGACATCGAGCGGCCCGGCTCGGTCAGGGAGCCGCGGGCGAGGAAGGCGGCGCGCCACACCGCGACCGCATCGGCGAGCGAGCCGCCGACGACGGCGGGGGGCAGGCCCCGGACGGGCCGGCGGTTCTGGTCGACGAGCCCGGTGAGGCGGGCCAGCTGCTCCCCCTCGCGCACGATGCGAACGGTGTAGCGGGGGCCGCGGCGCAGGCCGGAACCGTTGATGACAAGCAGCTCCGACTCCAGGGAGAACAGCTCGGCGACGAACGCGCGCAGCCGCCGGGCGGCCGCGCCGGTGTCGAACTCGGCCTCGACGACGATGCGACCGCCCACGAGGTGCAGGCCGCCCGCGAACCGCAGCATGGTCGCGATCTCGGCGCGCGCCACCGACGAGTGGGGCGCAGGCACGCCCGCCAGCTCGGATTTCACCTTCTGCGTCAAAGCCACCATGGCAGTGTGCCACACCGCGGCTGGTCGCTCAGCGCGAGACGACCTCGCTCAGGACCGCGGCGAGACGGTGCCGATCGTGCGTGGCCGAGCCGTCGCGGGCGGCGACGTCGGCGGTGACGAGCCGTCCCCCCAGCGCGGCGACGCGGCGCTCGAGGTGGCAGTCCGTGGCGGCGAATCGCTCGTCGGCGATCACGACGTCGAGCCGCAGCGCGGGCACGTGCTCTGCGAGGAGCTCGATGTGCCTCGACGCGGAGAAGCCGTCGGTCTCCGCCGCGGGCGCCACGTTCAGCACGAGGACCCGCTGCGCCTTCGTCGTCAGGATGGCCGCGGCGAGGTCGGGCACGAGCAGGTGCGGGATCACGCTGGTGAACCACGACCCGGGCCCGAGGACGACGCTGTCGGCCTCCATGACGGCCTGCACGGCCTCGGGCCGCGCCGGGGGCTTGTCCGGGACGAGCCTGACGTGCTGCACGGTGGCGCGCGACTTCGCCACCGTCGCCTGGCCGCTGAGCGTGCACACCTCGTCGGGCTCAAGGGGGTCGAGGCCGAGGACGTCGGCCTCGATCTCGAGCGGAACCGAGCTCATGGGCAGGACGCGGCCGCGGATGCGCAGCAGTTTGCCGACCATGTCGAGCCCGGCCACCGTGTCGCCGAGGTGCTGCCAGAGCCCCGCGATGAGGAGATTGCCGATCGCATGTCCCGCGAGCGGGCCTTCCCCGGTGAACCGCGCCTGGAGCACATCCGCCCACACGCGGCCGTCGTGGTCGTCGGAGCAGAGCGCGGCGAGCGCCATCCGCAGGTCGCCCGGGGGCAGGATGTCGAACTCGTCGCGCAGGCGGCCCGACGACCCGCCGTCGTCGGCCACCGTGACGACGGCGGTGAGCCGGTCTGTGATGCGCCGCAGCGCCGTCAGCGACGCCGCGAGCCCGTGTCCCCCGCCCAGCGCGACGACGCGGGGCAGGTCGTGCATGTTCATTCCTTGCCAAGATCCCGGTGAAGGACCGTGCTCGGGTACCCCTT
>DAONOU010000313.1:0-2738 GCA_035409265.1 Arachnia sp.
AGGCCTCGCTGTGGAACCGCCTCCCTGCCGGGCCCGCCGCCGTCGTGCTGAGCGAGGGTCGGGAGACGATCATTCACCGGCCCGTCGATGCAGGGTCGGCGAGCGGAGGCGAGGCGTCGCTCGATGCCGTCCTCGCCGGCGCCGGGCAGCCAGGACGGGGTGGCCTGCCGGTCCGGCCGCTGGGCCGATACCTGATCGAGCCCGACGGCGCGGTCGTCCGAGCGGGCCTGTTCGAGGAGCTTGCGCCTGCGCACGACGTCTGGCTGCTGGACCCGCACATCGCCTACCTGTCCGCCGACGAGCCGTTGGTCTCGCCCCTGGCCACGTGCTTCGAGGTCCGCGAGGTGCAGGACTTCGACCGCAGGCGGCTCCGGCGCTGGGTCGCCGAGCGGGGCATCGGGACGCTGGAGATCAAGAAGCGCGGGATCGACGTCGACCCGGCCGCCCTCCGCCGCGAGCTGAAGCCGAAAGGCCGGGCCTCCGCGACGCTGGTGCTGGCGCGCACCGTTGAGGGCACGAAGGCGATCGTCGTCGAGCGCAGCGGGCAGGGAGTGCAAGAATAGGGGCCGTGCGTGTTTGGAACTTTTCCCCCGGTCCCGCGATGCTCCCCACCAGCGTGTTGGAGCGCGCCCAGTCTGAGCTCCTGAACTGGCAGGGCGGCGGCATGTCCGTCATGGAGGTGTCGCACCGCGGCAAGCCGTTCGTGGCGTGCGCGGCGCGGGCCGAGGAGCTGCTGCGCGAGCTGTTGGGCGTGCCCGACAACTACCGCGTGCTGTTCCTCCAGGGCGGCGCGAGCGCGCAGTTCGACGCCATCCCGATGAACCTCACCCAGCCGGGCGACACCGTCGGTTACCTCAACACGGGGCAGTGGTCGGCCAAGGCGATCAAGGCGGCGAAGAAGCAGGGGCTGGACGTCAGCGTCCTCGCCGACGAGGCCGACACCAACTACACGACGGTGCCTGCGGCTGGCAGCTACGCCGTCGACCCGGCCTCGGCCTACCTGCACTACACGCCGAACGAGACCATCGGCGGCGTCGAGTTCGACTACGTCCCTGAGACCGGCGACGTCCCGCTGGTGGCCGACTTCTCGTCGACGATCCTGTCGCGGCCCATCGACGTCTCCCGCTACGGCCTGATCTACGCCGGCGCCCAGAAGAACATGGGGCCGTCGGGGCTGTGCGTGGTGATCGTGCGCGACGACCTCGTGGGCAAGGCCCGCGCCACCACCCCGTCGGTGCTCGACTACGCGCAGATGGCCGCGAGCGACTCCATGCTCAACACCCCGCCGACGTTCGGCATCTACCTGCTGGGGCAGATCCTCGAGTGGATCGCCGAGCTTGGCGGGCTGACGGCGATGGCCGATCGCAACCGGGCGAAGGCCGCCGCGCTGTACGGCGCCATTGACGGGTCCGACTACTACTCGAACCCCGTCGCGCCCAACGCGCGGTCGTGGATGAACGTGCCGTTCCTGATCGCCGACCCGGCGCTGGACAAGACGTTCGTCGCGGAGGCCGCGGCGGCGGGCCTGGCGAACCTCGCCGGCCACCGGTCGGTCGGGGGCATGCGCGCGAGTATCTACAACGCGATGCCGATCGAGGGCGTCCAGGCGTTGATCGACTTCATGGCCGACTTCGAGAAGCGGAACGGGTAGCCGAAGTGGCCTTCACGATCAAGACCCTCAACGCGATCAGCAAGGCGGGGCTGAGCCAGCTGCCCGAGGATCTGTACCGGGTCGGCAACGACGTCGCGGATCCCGACGCGCTGATCCTGCGCTCGGCCAACCTGCACGGCGTCGATATCCCGGCGTCGGTCAAGGCCGTCGCGCGGGCCGGCGCCGGCACCAACAACATCCCCATCGCCGACTACACGGCCCGCGGCATCCCGGTGTTCAACACCCCGGGCTCCAACGCCAACGCGGTGAAGGAACTGGTCATCGCCGCCATCTTCCTGGCCGCGCGCAATATCGTCGACGCCGCGGCTTATGCCCACCGGCTCCGCGGCGACGCGGCGTCGATGGACAAGGCGGTCGAGGCAAACAAGAAGCAGTTCGCGGGCTTCGAGCTGCCCGGCCGGACGCTCGGCGTGATCGGCCTGGGGGCCATCGGCGTCGAGGTGGCCAACGCGGCGATCGGGCTGGGCATGAAGGTGATGGGCTATGACCCGGGCGTCACCGTGAAGCACGCGTGGAAGCTGTCGAGCCGCGTCGAGCACGTCACCAACCTCGATCACCTGCTCAAGCGCGCCGACATCATCACGGTCCACGTGCCGTTGATCGACGCCACCCGTGGGCTGATCGGCAGGGACCAGTTCGCGCTGATGAAGAAGTCCGCCGTGCTGGTGAACTTCGCCCGCGCGCCCATCGTCGACCTCGACGCCGTGGTGGAGGCGCTAGAGACCGAGAGGCTGCGCGGCTACGTCTGCGACTTCCCGGTCCCGGAGCTGAACACCCGCCCGCGCGCCGTCACGCTGCCGCACCTGGGCGCGTCGACCCACGAGGCGGAGGAGAACTCCGCCCGGATGGCCGCCACCGAGCTGCGGGAGTATCTGGAGCACGGGAACATCTCCAACTCCGTGAACTTCCCGGAGGCGGTGCTCGCCCGCAACGGCGGCGCGCGGATCGCGATCGTGAACTCCAACGTGCCGAACATGGTCGGCCAGATCTCGACGCTGCTCGCCGAGGCGGGCCACAACATCGAGGACCTGCTGAACAAGTCGCGAGGCGAGCTGGCCTACACCCT
>DAONOU010000314.1:0-2727 GCA_035409265.1 Arachnia sp.
AACCTGCCCTCCCCCAGGCGGGTGAGCGTCGCGACGTCCCCGGCGGCCCTGGCGCCGAAGCGGAAGTTCTCCCCCACCACGATGAGCGCGGGGTGCAGGGGCACGAGGAAGCGCTCGACGAACGCCTCGGGGGTCATCGACGCCACGTCCGCGCCGAAGCGGATGACCCGCACCTCGTGCGCGCCCGCGTGCTTGAGCAGGTCGATGCGGGTGCGGAGATCCGTCAGGAGCTTCGGCGCCTGCTCGGGGCGCAGCACGCTGACCGGATGCGGCCAGAAGGTGACGACGATCAGCGGCGCCTCGACGTCGCGGCACGCCTCCTCGAGCACCTTCTGGTGCCCGCGGTGCACGCCGTCGAAGTTGCCGATGACGACGACCGATCTCTGCCCACTGTCTCCCACAGTGGCCAAATGTGGCACGCTCACACGAGCACCGCAACCGGGCGCGACCCGGCCTCCGTCGGCCGGTAGAGCGCGAGCAGCTCCCCTGACGGCGCGATCAGCCCCGTCGGGTTCGACGGCACGGACAGCTCCAGCGGGCGGCCGAAGCCGACATCCCGGGCCTGGTCGTCGGTCAGTTCCACGACGGGGAAACTGAGCCGGGCCGCGTCGGCCATGGACATGAGCGCGGGCGGCAGGTCGCCGAGCGTCACCGCGTCGTCGAGGCTGTAGCCGCCGATGCGGGTGCGGCGCAGCGCCACCAGGTGCCCGCCGACGCCGAGCGCGGCGCCGAGGTCGCGGGCGATCGCCCGGACGTAGGTCCCCGACGAGCACTCGACGTCGAGGTCGACGTCGAGCAGCCCTCCCGCGGAACGCACGTCGAGGATGTCGAGCCGCGAGACGGTCACGGGCCGGGCCTTCAGCTCGACCCTCTCCCCCGCGCGGGCGAGCGCATAGGCACGCTTCCCGTCGACCTTGATGGCCGACACCGTGGTGGGAACCTGGAGGATGTCGCCGCGCTGCGGCTGCAGCGCGCGGTCGACGTCGCCCCTCGTCAGGGACGACGCGTCGGCTACCGCGACGACCTCGCCGTCGGCGTCGTCGGTGTTCGACGACGCGCCGAGTCGCACGGTGGCGAGGTAGCGCTTGTCGTGCAGGGCGAGGTGACCGAGCAGGCGGGTGGCCCGGTTGACCCCGAGGATGAGCACCCCGGTGGCCATCGGGTCCAGCGTTCCCGCGTGCCCGATCTTGCGGGTGCCGAGCAGCCGACGAAGGCGGCCGACCACCTGATGGGAGGTGACCGCCGACGGCTTGTCGACGATCACCACCCCGGAGGACGAGCTCACTGCTCGTCGTCCTCCTCGGCCTCACGCGGCTTGCGGTACGGGTCCGCCTCGCCCGCGAACTCCTTGCCGACCGCCGACGCGGCAGCCGCCGCGTCCGCCGCCTGCACCTGGGCCAGCAGATCCTCGATCTGCTTGGCCGACTCGGGCGTCGCGTCGAGCACGAACGCCAGCGTCGGGGCGAACTTGATCCCCAGCTGCGTGCCGACGGCGGTGCGGAGCATGCCGGTCGCCGACTCGAGCGCGGCGGCCGTTCCTGCCCGCTCCGCGTCGTCGCCCAGCACCGTGTAGAACACGGTCGCCTCGCGGTTGTCGCCGCTCAGGCGCACCTCGGTGACGGTGAGGAACCCCAACCGGGGGTCCTTGACCCGACGCTCGAGCGCCTGTGCGATCACCACCTTGATCTGGTCGGCCAGCTTCGCGTTACGCGGTGCGGTCATGTCAGTCGCGCTCCTTCTCCACCATCTCGAACGTCTCGATGACGTCGCCGATCTTGATGTCGTTGTAGTTGTGGAGCGTGATGCCGCACTCGAAGCCCTCGCGGACCTCGGTGGCGTCGTCCTTCTCGCGGCGCAGCGACGCGATGGAGGTCTCGGCGACCACCACGCCGTCGCGGAGCAGGCGCGCCTTGGCGTTGCGCCTGATGGACCCGTCGAGGACCATGCAGCCCGCGATGTTGCCGAACTTCGAGGAGCGGAACACCTCGCGGATCTCCGCCTGGCCTCGCACCTCCTCGGCGTAGATCGGCTTGAGCATGCCCTTGAGCGCGGCCTCGATCTCGTCGATCGCCGAGTAGATGACCGAGTAGAACCTGATGTCCACGTTCTCGCGGTCCGCCATCTGCTGCGCGTGCGGCGTCGGGCGGACGTTGAAGCCGATGATGACGGCCTTGGACGCGGCGGCCAGCGAGACGTTGGTCTCGGTGATGGCGCCGACGCCGCGGTCGATGACCCGGAGCGACACCTCCTCGCCGACCTCGATCTTGCTGAGGGCGTCCTCGAGGGCCTCGACGGAGCCTGCCCCGTCGCCCTTGAGGATGAGCAGGAGCTCCTGCGCCTCGCCCCTCTGCAGCTCGTCGAACAGCTGGTCAAGGGTCTTGCGACGGCTCGTCTTCGCCTGCTGCGCGGCGCGCATGCGCGCCTCGCGCTTGTCGGCGATCTGGCGGGCCATGCGGTCGTCGTCGACAACGAGGAAGTTGTCGCCGGCGCCGGGGACCGACGTCAGGCCGAGCACCTGGACCGGCATCGACGGGAGCGCCTCGGTGACGGTGTCGCCCTGGTCGTTGATCAGGGCGCGGACGCGGCCGTGGGCCGATCCCGCGACGATCGAGTCGCCGATGCGGAGCGTGCCGCGGTGGACGAGGACGGTCGCGACGGGGCCGCGGCCCTTATCGAGGTGCGCCTCGATCGCCACACCCTGGGCGGGCATGTCGGGGTTGGCGCGGA
>DAONOU010000315.1:0-2710 GCA_035409265.1 Arachnia sp.
GCGTCTCCATGGTAAGGAGAAGGTCTGCGGTTCGATTCCGCATGGGGGCTCTGTTCCTGCCTTGGGAGCTTCTGCCAAGGCGAGAACTTCGACGGGGTAGCTCAGTCGGTAGAGCAAGCGGCTCATAATCGCTGTGTCGCGGGTTCAAGTCCCGCCCTCGTCACCGAAAACCGAAGATCGATCAACTCGCTTGGCAGCGACGAAATGACTTGAAGGAAGTGGCAATAATGGCCAAGAAGGGCTCTGAGGTTCGCCCGAAGATCACGCTCGCCTGCACCGAGTGCAAGGAGCGCAACTACATCACCAAGAAGAACCGGCGCAACAACCCGGATCGTCTGGAGCTCAGCAAGTTCTGCCCGCGCTGCCGCACCCACCGTGCGCACCGCGAGACCCGCTGAACGCGCACGAGAACGCAGCCGACCGGCCGTCCCCGAGGGGGCGGCCGGTTCGCTTTTTCCCTCTCCGCGGGACCGCCGCGGCCCGGTAGGGTGAGCGCCATGCCGATCACCGCCGAACACGTGGGCCGCCGCTACCCGGCCGCCCCGCCGTACGAGGTCAGCCGCGCCAAGATCGCCGAGTTCGCCACGGCCATCCGCGACGACAACCCCGCCTACTTCTCCGACTCGCCCATCGCGCCGCCCACCTTCGCGGCCGTCATCGCCGCGCACGCCTGGGAGGCGCTGTTCGGCGACGAGGAGCTCGGGCTCGCGCTGAACCGCACCATGCACACGGACCAGGGCTTCACGTTCCACCGGCCGCTCCGCGCCGGCGACGTCGTCCACGCCCAGCTGGGCATCGAGAAGGTCCGAAACCGGGGCACCCTCGACATGATCACCGTGGTCGTCGACCTCGTCGTCGGCGGCGAGACCGTCTGCGAGGCCCGCTCCGGCCTCATGCACACCAGGGGGGACGACAATGCCTGAGATCGTCAAGGGAGCCGAGCTTCCCGAGCTGCGCGTCGGCGTCACCCGCTCGGTCGTCGTCCGCTACTCGGGCGCCTCCACCGACTTCAACGAGATCCACTTCTCCGACCGCCACGCGCGGGCCATCGGCCTGCCCGGCGTCGTCGCCCACGGCATGTGGACGATGGGCGCGGGCCTGAAGGTCGTCACCGACTGGGTCGGCGACCCCGCCCGCGTGCTCGGCTACTTCGTGCGGTTCACCCGTCCCGTGGTCGTTCCCGACACCGACGAGGGCGTCGAGGTGGTCTACCGCGCCACCGTCGCGGACGTGGCCTACGGCGTGGCAAAGCTCTCGATCACCGCCGAGTGCGGCGACGACCAGGTGCTGGGCGCCGCCCGAGCCGAGGTCCGCGTTGACTGAGTGCCGGATCGATCGCGTGGCGGTCGACGGCGCCGGCGCGGTCCCCAGCGGCTCGCCGCTGCTCGCCGACCACACGACCCTGCGCGTCGGCGGGCCCGCCGACAGGCTCCTCGTCGCGACGACCGAGGCCGAGCTGATCGAGGCCGTCACCGGCTGCGACCGCCGCGGCGAGCCCGTGCTGGTCGTCGGCGGGGGATCGAACCTGCTCGTCGCCGACGAGGGCTTCCGCGGCACGGTCGTCGTCGTCGCCACCCGGGGCATCTCCGCGGACGTCTCCGCCTGCGGGGGCGCCGCCGTGCGGGTTGCCGCGGGCGAGAACTGGGAGGCGTTCGTCGCCGAGGCCGTCGCCCGCGAGTGGAGCGGCGTCGAGGCGCTCTCCGGCATCCCCGGCAGCGTGGGGGCGACCCCCATCCAGAACGTCGGCGCGTACGGCGCCGAGGTCGCGCAGACCATCGCCTCGGTCCGCACCTGGGACCGCGAGCGCGACACCCAGCGCACGTTCGCGCTCTCCGACTGCGGCTTCGGCTACCGCACCTCGCGGTTCAAGCGCGAGCCAGGCCGCTACCTCGTGCTCGAGGTCGGCTTCCAGTTCCCGCTCGCCTCGCTCGGCGCCCCGGTCGCCTACGCCGAGCTCGCCCGCGCCCTCGGGGTCGACGTCGGCCGGCGCGCACCCGCCGCGGACGTCCGCGAGGCGGTGCTTGCGCTGCGCCGCGGCAAGGGCATGGTGCTCGACGACGCCGACCACGACACCTGGAGCGCCGGCTCCTTCTTCACCAACCCGGTCCTCACCCCCGAGCAGGCGGATCGCCTCCCCGAGGGCGCCCCGCGGTTCCCGGCCGACGGCGGGCTCGTCAAGACCAGTGCCGCGTGGCTGATCCAGCACGCGGGCTTCGGGAGGGGCTTCGGCGACGGGTCCGCCGGCCTGTCCACCAAGCACGCGCTCGCGCTCACCAACAGGGGAGGGGCGACGGCGTCGGACCTCGTCGCGCTCGCCCGGACCGTCCGCGACGGGGTGGCGGAGCGCTTCGGCGTCGTCCTCGTCCCCGAGGTCAACCTGGTGGGCCTCAGCCTCTGAACCTCAACCACTACCTCACCCTCGGCTGGGTGCCGTCGTGGGCCCGCGGCTAGCCTGCCTGCGGGGGAGCGATGGAAAGGGCAGTGGATGCGCTGGATCAAGTTATGGGCCCTCGTGCTCGTCGCGGCCGTGGTCGTCGCGATGGCGGGGACGATGCCCGCCGACGCGTCGAAGAAGACCGATGACTTCATCGCCTCGCTGGTCAAGGCCGCTCAGAAGAACGAGAAGAAGACGGGCATCCCGGCCTCCGTGGCCATCGGCATGGCCGCGCTCGAGACGGGCTGGGGCGGGTCGAAGATGGCTGGGGAGTAC
>DAONOU010000316.1:0-2693 GCA_035409265.1 Arachnia sp.
CAGCTCCCAGGCGCCGACCTCGACGGAGGAGCCGTCGTCGTCGGAGGCGGAGCCCTTGTCGGTGATCAGCTCCAGCTTGAACGGCTCGTCGGCCAGCTCGGCGCGGGCCTCCTCGTCCGTGACGGCGCGGCGCACGAAGCGCTGCCGCTCCTTGACGATCTGCCCCATCCGCTTCTCGATGGCCTTAAGGTCCTCGGGGGTCAGCGGCGCGGTCTGGAAGTCGTAGTAGAAGCCGTCGACGATGGGCGGCCCGATGCCAAGCTTCGCCTCCGCGAACAGGTTCTGCAGCGCCTGCGCGGTGACGTGGCCGGCGGAGTGGCGCAGGATCGAGAGACCCTCCGGCTCGCCGATCAGCACCGGCTCGACGTCGTCGCCGTCGGCCAGCTCGCGCTGCAGGTCGCGGGTCTCGCCGTTCACGCGCATCGCGACGACGGTGCGGTCGTCGCCGAACAGGTCGAGGCCGGTCGTCGTGGTCGTCAGCTCCACCTGTTCCGCGTTGTCGGTGCGGCGGACGGTGATGACTCCACTCATCGGGCTCTCCTTATCGGACGTCGGGCGCATTCGGCCCGTGGGCACGTGCGGCCCACGGGCTATTGTGCCGTACCGGCGATCAGTCGCGCGCTGCGAGGAGGTCCTGCTCGTCCGGGTGGCGCTCGATGTACTTGGCGATGAACGGGCAGGTGGGGATCACCTTCGCTCCGAGCTCGCGGGCATCGGCCAGAGCGAACGCCACGAGCTGCTGCCCGAATCCCTTCCCGCCGTGCGAGGGGTCGACCTCGGTGTGGTGCATGTCCAGCACGCCGTCGTTGTCGTCGTACTCGATGAAGCCGGCGACGTCGCCATCGACGCGAAGCTCGTACCGCCGGAGTTCGGCGTTCTTGGAGAGGATCACATTCTCGTCACTCATGACCGGACTCTACCCGCCATCGAAGCGACGCCGGACCGCGCAGGGCGCGACGACGATCACGTGGCCTTCCGGTCGGCGATGGGATGCACGGTGGCGGCGGTGAGCCGGACGAGGTCCGCGGGCGCAAGCTCGACGTCGAGGCCTCGTCGTCCGCCGCTGACGAGGACGGTGTCGTACTCGACGGCGCTCGCGTCGAGCACCGTCGGGAGCGCGCGCTTCTGGCCGATGGGACTGATGCCGCCGACGACCATGCCACTGCTGCGCTCGGCCGCCGCGGGGTCGGCCATGGCGAGCTTCTTGAGCCCGAGAGCGACGGCGAGGGCCTTGAGGTCGAGCGTGCGGTCGACGGGGACGATGCCGACGACGAGCTGGCGGCCGTCGCTCGCCAGCAGTGTCTTGAACACGCGGCCGGGCGGAAGGCCGAGCGCCGCGGCCGCCTCCAAGCCGAAGCTCACCGCGCGCGGGTCGTGCGCGTACTCGCGGACGGTGTAGGCGACCCGCGCCGCGTCAAGCGCCCTCAGCGCGGGCGTGCCGGATGGTTTCTTGGCCATTTCTCCTCCTTGCTGTCCGAATGGCGCCGACCGAGGCCACGATCACGCACGCCATCGCGAGCCACTCCACCCATCCGAGCCGCTCCCCCAGCACCATCCAGGCGAACAGGGCCGCGGCGGCGGGCTCGAGGCTCATCAGGATGCCGAAGGTGGACGCCGTGATCGAGCGCCGCGCGGGCACCTCGAGGCCGTAAGGGACAACGGAGCTGAGCAGCGCCACCGCGGCCATCGTCAGCCAGACCCCGGGTGTGCCGATGCCGCCGTCGGCGGTCAGCAGCACCGGCGCGGCGAGCAGGAGCGTGCCGAGCATGCTGCCGGCGGCGACGCCGCTGATGCCCTCCCAACGCCTCCCGAGCGGTCCCGCGAGCACGATGTAGCCCGCCCAGAACGCGCCCGCGACCAGCGCGAGCAGGAGGCCAAGGAGATCGGCCGACGACGGCAGCGCGCCGAGCAGCAGCACGCCCGCCGCGGCGAACCCCACCCACACCAGATCGACGGGGCGACGAGACCCCAGCACCGCCAGCGCCAGCGGACCGATGAACTCCACCGTCACCGCCACGCCGATCGGGATCCGCGCGAACGAGTAGTAGATGGCAACGTTCATGCCGACCAGGCAGACGCCGTAGCCGAGCGCGACCAGCCAATCGCGCGCGCTGCGCCCGGTGAACCTGGGTCGCGCGATGGCGAGGAACACGACGCTCGCGAGCGCCACGCGGGTGAGCGCCAGCACCCCTGGCGACGCGGTATCGAAGACACCCTTGGCCATCGCGGCACCAAGCTGCACCGACGCGATGGCGACGAGCACCAGCACTACCGGGTTGACTCTGCTCACGGCTCGCCGCGGGTCTTTGTTTTGCCCGGGCCTGGCAGCACGGTGCTGTCAAGAAGCCCGCTGGGCTCGGGCTCGTCGTCGCGGTAGGTGGCCGCAACATCGTCGGTCATCGTTCTACTCCTCGTCCCGATCCGTGGCGCGGGTGGCGAACGATAGACGAGCGCGTTCGGCGGCCCACCATGCGGCGTCGCGCTCAGCCGCCGGAGTGCCCGTCGTGACGATCGCGCCGAGCATCTCGCGAAGCGGCGCGAAGTCGCGTTCCACTGATGCCGCTCGGCACGCCTGGTCGTTCGTCGACCCGTGAACGCCACGCCAGTCGAGCTGCCAGCCTGCATCACGGGCGACACGGTTCCAAAACACTCTCTGCGTACGACCGTTACCCTCCCGGAAAGGGTGGACGTAG
>DAONOU010000317.1:0-2653 GCA_035409265.1 Arachnia sp.
TCGTGGTGTGCGCGGGCGAGGTCGTCGAGCAGGGCCCGGTCGACGCGGTCCTCGGCGCCCCGCAGCACGAGTACACCCGCACCCTGATCGACGCTACCCTCAGCCTGTGACCGAGACCATCGACATGACCCGCGCCGTCCGGGCGCGCAACGCTCTGTTCGCGGTGTTCGCCGCCAACGGCTTCGCCCTCGCGTCCTGGATGGCGCGGGTCCCGGACGTGAAGGACCTGTTGCAGCTCACCCCGGGCCAGCTCAGCGTGCTGCTGCTCTCGATCTCCGTCGGCGCCCTCATCGGCCTGCCGACGGCGGGGAGGATCAGCAGCCGCATCGGCGCGAAGAACACCGTGCGCCTCGCCCTCGCCATCCTCGTCCCGGGTCTCCTCCTGGCGGCGATCGCCGTGACGTACGGGGGCTCGATGTACCTCGCCATCCCGGGGCTGTTCCTGCTCGGCCTCGGAAACGGCATCTGGGACGTCGCGCAGAACATCGAGGGCACGCTCGTCGAGCGGGGGGTGAACCGGGCGATCATGCCCTGGTTCCACGCGGCCTTCAGCGGGGGGACCGTGCTCGGCGCGCTCGTCGGTGCCCTCATCGTCGCCCTGCGCGTGCCGATCTTCGCGCACATGGCCGTGGTCGCCGTCGGCGTCACCGTCCTCACCCTCGCGGCCACCGGGCCGTTCCTCTCCGCCGCGGGGACCTCCTCCGACCCCGACGGCGGGGACGGTGCCAGCGCGGTGCGGGGCCGCTCCGCCTGGACCGAGCCGCGCACGCTGCTGATCGGCCTCATGGTGCTCGCCGCGGCCTTCACGGAGGGGACCGCCAACGACTGGATGGCGGTCGCGTTCGTGGACGGACACGGCATCGACAACGCCCTCGGGGTCGTCGCGCTCGCCGTGTTCCTCGCCTTCATGACCGCAGGCCGGATCTTCGGCACCGTGCTGCTCGACCGCCACGGGCGCGTGACCGTGCTCCGCCTGATGTTCGTGCTCGCGATCGTCGGCTGTCTCCTCGTGGTCTTCGCCCCCGCGCCGCTGGCTTTCGTCGGCGCCGCGGTCTGGGGCGTCGGGGCCAGCCTCGGGTTCCCCGTCGGGATGTCGGCCGCCGCCGACGATCCGGCCCGAGCGCCGATGCGGATCAGCGTCGTGTCCACCATCGGCTACGGCGCCTTCCTCGGCGGTCCGCCCCTGCTCGGCTTCCTCGGCGACCACGTCGGGGTCCTCACGGCGCTCCTCGTCGTCGGCCTCGTTTCGCTCGTGGCGTTGCTCGTCGTGCCTGCGGCTAAGGAACCCGGACCCGCTACGGGGTAATATCTCGGCGCGTGAAGGCACTGCTACTCGAGAACATCCACCCCGACGCCGAGAGGCTGCTCGTCAACCGCGGCTTCGAGGTCACCATGGCCACCGAGGCGCTGGCCGAGGACGCCTTGATCGAGGCGCTGCAGGGCGTCGACTACCTCGGCATCCGGTCGCGCACCCAGCTGACCAAGCGCGTGATCGACGCCGCCCCCGGGCTCCGCGCCGTCGGTGCCTTCTGCATCGGCACCAACCAGATCGACCTCGACGCCGCCACCGAGGCGGGCGTCGCCGTCTTCAACGCACCGTATTCCAACACCCGCTCGGTCGTCGAGCTGGCGATCTGCGAGATCATCGCGCTCGCGCGCCGCCTGACCGACCGTAACCGCGACATGCACGCGGGCGTCTGGGACAAGAGCGCCATCGGCTCGCACGAGGTGCGCGGCCGCACGCTGGGCCTCGTCGGCTACGGCAACATCGGCGCGCAGCTGTCCGTGCTCGCCGAGTCGCTCGGCATGCGAGTCCTCTTTTACGACATCGCCGACCGGCTGGCGCTCGGCAACGCGGTCAAGTGCGACTCGCTCGACGAGCTGCTCGAGCGCGCCGAGACCATCTCGCTGCACGTCGACGGCCGCGCCGAGAACGAGGGCATCTTCGGCGCTGCGGAGTTCGCCAAGATGCGCCCGCGCTCCCTGTTCCTCAACCTCTGCCGCGGCCACGTCGTCGACCTCGAGGCGCTGCACGACAACCTCGTCAGCGGCCACATCGCCGGCGCCGCCATCGACGTGTTCCCCTCCGAGCCGAAGTCGAAGGACGAGCCCTTCGTCTCGAAGCTGCAGGACCTGCCGAACGTCATCCTCACCCCGCACGTCGGAGGCTCGACGAAGGAGGCGCAGGTCAACATCGGCCGCTACGTCGCGGGCAAGCTCGCCGACTACGAGGACCTGGGCTCCACCTCGATGACCATCAACCTGCCCGACGTCGCGGCCGGCCCGAAGGCGCATGCCCGCATCGTGCACCTGCACCACAACGTGCCCGGCGTGATGGCCCGCCTCAACGCGCTGTTGGCCGCGCACGGCATGAACATCGGGTCGCAGACGCTCTCGACCCGCGGTCAGCTCGGCTACGCCGTCACCGACGTCTCCGGCGACGGCTACGACGGCCTGCTGGCCGACCTGGAGGCGCTCGACGAGACGGTCCGCGTCCGCGTCCTCTGACCGTCCGGACACGCACAGCGGCGGGCACCGGAATCCGGTGCCCGCCGCTGCGCGTTCGCTGGTCAGCTCGGCAGCTGAAGGTGTTCCAGCACCGCGTCGTGGAGGAGGCCGTTGGTTGCCAGCGCGCCGGGGCCCTTCACGCCGT
>DAONOU010000318.1:0-2638 GCA_035409265.1 Arachnia sp.
CGTCAGGCCGTCGAGCGCGGGGAACGCGCCGTAGCGCTTGCTCAACCCCGTGATGTCGATGGCACTCATGCATCCTCTCCTTCGATTGCGCCCTGCCATTGCTGGCCGAGCAGGTCGCGGGCCGCGGTCAGGCTCATGCCCAAGCGCCGCGCCCGCCTCGCGTAGTCGGCGGCGGCTCCCGCCGCCAGATCGTTTCGGGCCTCGTCGATGAGCGAGGCGTCGTCGGTGACGAACCGCCCGGCCGTGCGCTCGGAGCGGGCGAGCCCCCGGCGCTCCAGCTCGGCGAGCGCCCGCTGCACCGTGTTGGGGTTGACGCGCAGCTCGACGGCGAGCTCCCGCACCGCGGGGATCTTCTCCCCCGACGGCCACCGGCCGGTCACGATGCGGCGAACGAACTCGTCCACGAGCTGCAGCCAGATCGGTGCACTGGGATCGAACTGCATGTCACCCCCTGTATTGCTGTATTAGGTGCTTAATACAGTAGGACATCGTCGTAGCGCTGTCAACGCAAGCCCATGGAGCCTCCATGAACCGTGTGCCCGTTCAATGGCTTCGACACGGATCCGGGCGCTCCGCGCCGGGGATCCGGCTCAACCAGCGGTGGTGCACAACCAGCGGTGGTGCTCAACCAGCGATCAGTCGAGGAGGTCGCGCACGACGCCGTCGGCGAGGAGCCGACCTGCGCGGGTCAAGCGCAAGCGGTTCCCGCGGATGAGGGAAGGGTCATCGACTACCGATCCGGCGGGGCTCACCAGCTCGGCGAGGCCGCTCGCGAGGACGTCCGGCACCCGCTCACGCTCCGACGGCGTCAGCACGTCCAGCGGGAGGCCGTCGGCGATGCGGAGCTCGAGCAGGACGCGCTCGACGCGGCGCTCGTCGTCGGACAGGACCTCGCGGGCGAGCGCCGGGGACTCGCTCGCGGCGAGGGAGGCGATGTAGCTGCGCGGGTGCTTGCGGTTCCAGAACCGGACCCCTCCGATGTGAGAGTGGGCTCCGGGGCCCACGCCCCACCAGTCGCCGCCCCTCCAGTAGGCGAGGTTGTGCCGGCACTCGCCGCCCGGGAGCGACCAGTTGCTGACCTCGTAGTTCGCGAAACCCAGCGCGGTCAGGGCGGCGTCCGCGGCCTCGTACTTGTCGGCCAGGTCGTCGTCGTCCGGCATCGCGATCTCGCCGCGGCGGACCTGCCGGGCCAGCCTGGTGCCGTCCTCGACGATCAGCGAGTAGGCGCTGACGTGATCGACGGGGGCGGAGGTGACGGCGTCGAGGCTCGCGCGCCAATCGCCCTGGGACTCCCCCGGCGTGCCGTAGATCAGGTCGAGGCTGACGTGCGCGAAGCCGGCGTCCCTGGCCCAGCCCGCCGCGTCCAGGCCGCGGCTCGGGGTGTGGACGCGCTCGAGGACGCGCAGCACGTGCGGCACCACCGACTGGAGGCCGAGCGACAGCCGGGTGAACCCGCCGTCGCGCAACTCCGAGAGGTAGGCGGGAGTCAGGGTCTCGGGGTTCGCCTCCGTCGTCACCTCGGCGTCCGGAGCGAAGTCGAACCGGTCCCTCATGGCGCCCAACAACCCCGTCAGCGCGCCGGGCGCGAGCATCGTCGGCGTGCCTCCGCCGAAGAACACCGTCTCGACCCTGCGAGGGCCGAGGAGGCGCCGCGCGAGGTCGAGCTCGGCGACCGCAGCGCCCAGGAAGCCGTCCTGATCGACGCCGCCCAGCTCCCCCGGCGTGTAGGTGTTGAAGTCGCAGTAGCCGCACCGCACGCGGCAGAAGGGGACGTGCAGGTAGAGCGAGAGCGGGACGTCCGCCCTCAGCGCCGACGGCGGCAGCGCGCCGTCCGCGGGGGCCGGGTCGCCGGAGGGGAGCTTCGCCACGGCCGCCAGCCTAGACGCTCCGCCTCCGCGGCCGGCGCCTCGAGGAATGCTGAGGGCGTAATCGGCGGAACGAGGCTGCCCGGACGACGCCACTTGTGCCAAGGTGTCCCCATGAACATCAACCGTCGCACTCTTCTGATCGCAGGCGGAAGCCTCTCCGCCGCCGCCGTCCTCGCCGCGTGCGGGTCCAACACGGGCGGGCTCGGGACGACGCCCTCCGGCACCACGTCGCCCACCACAGGCGGCAGCACCCCGCCCGCGGGCGAGAAGGTCGACCTGCAGCAGTGGTACCACGAGTACGGCGAGGCAGGCGTCCGCGAGGCCGTCGAGCGCTTCGCCGCCGAGTACCCGAACGCGAACGTGACCGTGAAGTGGGTCCCGGGCGAGTACGGCCAGATCCTCGCCGCTCAGCTCCTCACCGACGACGTCCCGGACGTCTTCGAGGTGGAGCAGGGCGGCAGCCTCGACATGATCCGCGCCGGCCAGCTGGCCGACCTGACCGACGTCATCGCGCCGTACCTCGCGGAGTTCAATCCCGCCGTCATGAAGCGGTTCACCTTCGAGGACAAGGTCCACGGCATCCCGCAGACCATCGACATGCAGCTGCTGTACTACCGGCCCTCGCTGCTGGAGGCCGCGAACGTCGCGGTGCCCACGAACTTCGACGAGCTGGTGGCAGCGGCCAAGGCCGTCAAGACCTCCGACATCGGCGGCTTCTTCGCGGGCAACGACGGCGGCATCGGCGTGCTGGGCACCATCTTCATCTGGGC
>DAONOU010000319.1:0-2636 GCA_035409265.1 Arachnia sp.
AGAAGACGTGCGCGAACTCGGCCGCGATGTAGCCGCCGCCGACGATGACGAGGCGCTCGGGGCGCGCGTCGATCCGCATGATGGTGTCGGAGGTGAAGACGCGGCCGGCGGCCTCCTCGATGCCGGGCACGTCGATGGTGCGGGGGCGCGAGCCGGTCGCGATGACGATCTGGTCGGCGCTGATCTCGTCGTCGCCGATCCGCAGGGTGTGGCCGTCGACGAAGCTCGCCTCGCCGTGGAAGACGGTGACACCTGCCGAGCGCTCGCGCCAGTCGAGGCCGCCCTTCGAGATGGGGTCGATCCGGCCGAAGATGCGGTCGCGGATGGCGGGCCAGTCGGCGCCGTTGAAGCTGAGGTCGACGCCGAGGCGGGCGGCCTCGCTCGGTGAGGCCGCGAGGTCGGCGGGCAGCACGAACATCTTGGTGGGGATGCAGCCACGGTTGAGGCAGGTCCCGCCGAACGTCTCGTCGCGCTCGATGAGGGCGACGCTGAGGTGCTCGAACCGCTCGTCGATCAGGGAGTTGCCCGTACCGGAACCGATGACCGCCAGGTCGAAGTGCTGCATGGCCCCATTCTGGCATGACGAGCCGCACAGCCCGGGAAGGCGACGGGCCGCGAGCCGTCGCCTACGCTTGGCGTCCATGAGCAACTCTTGGGCAGTCATCACCGGCGCGTCGGCAGGACTCGGCGTCGCGTACGCGCACCGGCTGGCGTCGGAGGGCGCCGACGTCTGGCTCGCGGCCCGCAGCGCCGACAAGCTGGAGGAGGTCGCGGCGGAGATTCGCGCGCGCCATGGCGTGCAGGCCCGCGTCTCCCCCGTCGACCTCTCCGACGGCGCCACCCGCCGCGGGTTCGTCGACGAGGTGGGCGCCGCCCGCGTCTCGCACCTGGTCAACAACGCCGGCTTCGGGACCATGGGCGACTTCGCCGACGCCCCCGCCGACCGCCTGGTCCAGGAGATGCAGCTGAACATGGTGGCGCTGACGGAACTCACCAGGGCCGTGGTGCCGGGCATGGTGGACCGCGGGCGCGGCGCCGTCGTCAACGTGGCCTCCACCGCCGCGTTCCAGCCCATCCCGACCATGGCCGTCTACGCCGCGAGCAAGGCCTACGTGCTGCGGTTCAGCATGGCGCTGTGGGACGAGTTGAAGGACTCGGGGGTCCGCGTGCTGGCGATCTGCCCGGGCCCGACCGAGACGGCGTTCTTCGCCAACGCGGGCAACGACCAGGCGATGAGCAACCGGCGCACGCCCGAGCAGGTCGTCGACACCACGTTCGAGGCGCTGCGCCGCAACCGCCCGTTCGTGATCGACGGCGCGTCCAACGGCGCGCTCGCGTTCGCCACCCGCTTCGCTCCGACCGGCCTGACCCTCGCCCTCGCGCGCCGGATCGCGACCCACTAGTAGTCAGCCGTTCAGGTACACGACCTGCGGCGCGATCCCGGTACCGGAAGAAGCGGCACGAAAGTCGGTGGGCAACTAGACCTTCTACCGATGCGCGCCCATCGCGGCGCCGGACAGAATCGACGGCGTGAAGAACCTCGAGCAGGAGTTGACGCAGGACAGCGGATGCGGCGCCTGGGTTCCCGCGGAGCCGGGCGACATCAAGGGCCCGACCGTCCGCGATGTGGTGCGGGACGGCAAGTGAGGCTCCGACGGTGTGCCTTCGCGGCACTGGGCGTGGCGTTGGCTGCCGGTGGTTGCACCGTCGGCGAGGCGCCACCTGGACCGGACGGTTCACCAACCGGTCCACCGGCCATCTCTGACCGGCAGCCCTGGCTGGTCGAACTATCGGAGTTCACCGTGACCTACCGCTTGGATGCCGTCGTGGCCGCGTCCGACGGGGTCGACCTAGAGGTGCCCACCGGCATGTCCTTCCGCCCCGCGCCCGGCGCGGACGGCGAGGTGGCGGGTGGCCAGACACTCGGCGAGCTGCGCGTCGACCCCGCGAACGAGGCCCAGCTCGGCGGAGCCGAGGGGACCGTCGCGGCGTCGAGACTCGGGGTGCTCCGCGGGCGAACGGGCGAGGTCGTCGCCCCGGTGGCGGGCGTCGCGGAGATCGACGAGGACGGCCGACGGATCGCGCGAACGGGCCTCGACGTCGTCGCCGACCTCAGCCCGCTCCAGACCCTGCGCTACGAGGGGATGGCGTTCGCCGGAGCGGCGGACGTCGAGACGGTCGTCGGGCAGCGGAAGGTCGAGTGTCAGGCGGTGTGGCTCTCCGCGAAGGATGACGGCGAGGATGCGGGCGCGGGAAGCCGAGTTCATTGTCGTCTCCCGGACAACGCGGAGACCGTTGCGGGTATCCCGGCCGTCATGACGTTGGCCTCCCCGAAGCTCACCGACGTGATCGCCGTCCCATATCTCTTCGTGGGCCTGGACGCGGCGGGCGAGGACTACGTGGTGAACGTCGTCGAGGGCGATTCGACGGTGGAGCGCCCCGTGGTCGTCGGGGTCACCGACGGCGTCCGACGCGTGATCCATTCCGGAATCAACCCCGGCGACGAGCTGGTGGCGATCCCGCAATGAACGGCGGGGGCACGCAGCTCAGCGACGTCAGCGTCCAGTTCAGAACTCCTTCCGGAGTGGTAGCGGCCCTGACAGAGGTCACGATCGAGTTCGCCCCGGCGTCGTCAA
>DAONOU010000320.1:0-2631 GCA_035409265.1 Arachnia sp.
CGCCACGAAGCGCCGGTTCGTCGAGCTCTCGGCCGTCACGGCCGGGGTGCGCGAGGTGCGCGCGGAGCTCGACGAGGCGCGCCGCGAGCTGGCCCGTGGCAACGCGACCGTCCTCTTCGTCGACGAGGTGCACCGCTTCTCCAAGGCGCAGCAGGACGTGCTGCTGCCCGCCGTCGAGAACCGGCTCGTCACCCTGATCGCCGCCACCACCGAGAACCCGTCCTTCTCCGTGATCTCCCCGCTGCTCTCGCGGTCCCTGCTGCTGCGGCTCCAGCCGCTGACCACCGAGGACCTCGTCGCGCTGGTAGACCGGGCCCTCGAGGACGAGCGAGGGCTCCGGACGGCGGCGGGGGAGAGGTACTCCCTCGACGACGACGCCCGCGACCAGATGCTGCGCCTGGCCGGCGGCGACGCCCGGCGGGTCCTGACCTACCTCGAGGAGTCCGCCGCGGCGGCCGAGGCGCGGGGGACGAGCACCATCGACCAGGCCGCCGTCGAGTCGTCGGCCGACCGCGCCGCGGTGCGCTACGACCGCGACGGCGACCAGCACTACGACGTCATCAGCGCGTTCATCAAGTCGATCCGCGGCTCCGACGTCGACGCCGCGCTTCACTACCTGGCGCGCATGCTGGAGGCGGGCGAGGACCCGCGCTTCATCGCGCGGCGGCTCATGATCTCCGCGTCCGAGGACATCGGGATGGCAGCCAGCGGCGTGCTGCAGACCTGCGTCGCCGCGGCCCAGGCGGTGCAGCTGCTCGGCATGCCCGAGGCGCGGATCACGCTCGCGCACGCCACGGTCGCCGCCGCGACCGCGCCGAAGTCGAACGCCGCCTACATGGGCCTGAACGAGGCCACGGCCGACCTGCGCGCCGGGAAGGGCGGGCTCGTCCCGCCGCACCTGCGCGACGCGCACTACTCGGGCGCGGCGAAGCTCGGCCACGGCGAGGGCTACAAGTACCCGCACGACTACCCGCACGGCGTCGTCGCCCAGACCTACCTGCCGGAGGACCTGCTGGGCGCCCGGTACTACCAACCGACGGAGAACGGTCAGGAGGCGGTCATTTCCGAGCGCGTCGCCGCGCTCCGCCAACTGCTCAACCCCTAACCCGGTCGGCTACAGTAACGCCCATGTCTGTTGGAGAAGTTGCCGGCCTGATCGCCGCGATCGCCCTGTGCGTCCTCGTGGCGCTCGCCGCCGTGCCGCTGCTGAAGCTCGGCCGCGTGCTGGACGAGACGCGGATCGCCGTCCGCGACCTCGGCAACCACAGCGTGCCCATCCTCCAGGAGCTGAAGGGCACCGTCGTCGCCACCAACGACGAGCTGGCCAAGCTCGGCGTCGTCACCACCGACGCCGCCCGTGTCTCCGCCAACGCCACCGTCGTCACCGAGAACGCCGCCCAGCTGTCGACGCTGTTCGCCGCGACGCTCGGCGGCCCCCTGGTCAAGACGGCCGCCTTCACCTACGGCATCCGCAAGGCCGTCAAGGGGAGGAAGGCCTCGTGAGGAACCTCTTCTGGTTGCTCGTCGGGGTCGGGCTCACCGTCTTCGTCGTCCTCAAGGGCAAGGCGCTCTACCGCAAGCTGACGCCCGCGGGCGTCGCCGAGCAGGTCGAGCAGCAGGGCAAGAAGGCCGCCGCGAGCTTCGGCGACTTCGTCGGCACCTTCCGTGCCGCCATGGCCGAGCGGGAGGCCGAGCTCCGCACCGAGTTGAACATCCCCGCCACCAACGACTGACACAAGGACACCCACACATGTTGACCTCCGAAGTCCGGAGCCGGTTCATCGACTTCTTCGCGCGCCACGACCACACCGTGGTGCCCAGCGCGTCGCTGCTGTACAACGACCCGACGCTGCTGTTCGTCAACGCCGGCATGGTGCCGTTCAAGCCCTACTTCCTCGGCGACGAGCCCGCGCCGTTCCCGCGCGCCGCCTCGGTGCAGAAGTGCGTCCGCACGCTCGACATCGACGACGTCGGCAAGACCACGCGCCACGGCACGTTCTTCCAGATGCTCGGCAACTTCTCGTTCGGCGACTACTTCAAGGAGGGCGCGATCTCGCTCGCCTGGGACCTCGTCACCGGCAGTGAGGCCGACGGCGGCTGGGGCTTCGATCCCGAGAAGGTCTGGGTGACCGCGCTGTACGGAGACCAGGAGACCATCGATCTCTGGCAGAAGGCCGGCATCCCGCGCGAACGGATCCAGGAGCGCGGGCTGAAGGACAACTACTGGCACATGGGCGTCCCCGGCCCCGGCGGCCCCTGCTCGGAGATCTACATCGACCGCGGCCCCGAGTTCGGCGCCGACGGCGGACCCGAGGCCGACGAGGACCGCTTCCTCGAGATCTGGAACCTCGTCTTCCAGCAGGAGGAGCTGTCCGCCGTGCGCGCCAAGGACGACTTCGACGTCCTGCGCCCGCTGCCGAGCAAGAACATCGACACCGGCTCGGGCCTCGAGCGCGTCGCGCTGCTGAAGCAGGGCGTGGCCAACATGTATGAGATCGACGAGGTGTTCCCCGTCATCGCGAAGGCCGCCGAGCTCTCCGGCAAGCGCTACGGCGCCGACCCGGCCGACGACGTGCGCTTCCGCGTCATCGCCGATCACGTCCGCTCCGGCCTGATGCTGATGACCGACGG
>DAONOU010000321.1:0-1061 GCA_035409265.1 Arachnia sp.
GCAGGGGGAAGCCGAGCTCCTCGAGGCCGCCGCCCCGGAACACGCCGCGCATCGCCGGCCACTCCGGCAGGTGCTGCATCCCCCGCTCCGCGGCCCACCCCGCCCACTCGTTCGACATCCGGCCACACCTCCTGACGTCCCATCCTGCCAGCTACGGGACCGCGCCCGGATCAGACCCCAGGCGGCTCCGGGTCGCACCGTGGTCGGCTCCCTCACCTGGCGCGCACAATGCTGGCTATACAGCCAGAGCTGTCGATATAGCGCACGGCTGGCCGTATAGCCAGCGTTATGCGGCTCAGCGTTCGGTCGTCCAACTGCTCGCCAGACCCAGGTAGTGCGCGATGGCGTGCTCGACGCGTGCCATCTGCTCCTGCTCCAGATAGTCGACAGGGTCGGCGGACAGGTAGCTGACGTCGACGGTGCGGATCTGGTCGACGAGAAGTCGGGTGGGCCGTCCTGCGACCTCTACCTCCGGCCGGAACACCGCGGGACGGGCGGCGGTCGACGTCGGGACGATCGTCGCCACCGACCAGTCCATCCCCGACGGCGAGAGCACAAGCGCGTAGCGGCGGCCGCCCTGCTCGTGTCCGCGCGGCTTGCCGAGGTCGACGGCGTGGATCGCGCCGCGAATCACCAGGCGTCCGGTTCGTCGCCGAGGTCCTCGTCCTTCAGCCGGATGGCGTCGGCGCGGGCGCGGTCCAGCCAGCGCTCGTGCGCGAGGAGCCGCAGCGCCCGGCGAATCGTGTCTGTCGTCGTCTCGCCGGACGCGGCGGCCTCGTCGAGAATGCGTCGGTCCTCGGCGCTGGGGCGAAATCCGATGGTGCTCGTCGTCATGCGCCCATCCTACAGCTGGCGTTCAACAGTTGTGGAACACGCTCGCGGGTGTCGCTCGCGAGCGAGCCGGTTTGAAGCGTCGTCGCCTCGCGACGCATAATGGACATCTGTCCGCAGGGCGACGATGGGGCCATCACCCCGGAGCTGCCGGAAGAACGGCGACTTTCCGAGAACCTTTCGAGGGCCTCAAGGATCAGGACGCTCACTAGAACCGGCGGCGGCAGAGA
>DAONOU010000321.1:1161-2628 GCA_035409265.1 Arachnia sp.
ACCTTTCGAGGGCCTCAAGGATCAGGACGCTCACTAGAACCGGCGGCGGCAGAGACGAAGCGGGGCGCTCACGCGCCGGGCGGTCCAAGCCGCGCGGCGGGGCTCCCAAGGAGGGTGGTACCGCGGGCCTCGGCTCGTCCCTTCAACCGAAGACGTTGAAGAAGGGATCCTCCGATGACCGCCTCCCCCGGATACCGGGCCGTGCCCGCCCAGGTCGACTTCCCCGCGCTCGAGCACGAGATCCTCGCGCTGTGGGCCGAGCGGGGCACGTTCGAGGCGTCGCTGGAGCGGACCAAGGGCGGCGAGCCGTGGACGTTCTACGAGGGGCCACCCACCGCCAACGGCATGCCCGGCACGCACCACATCGAGGCGCGCGTCTTCAAGGACCTGTTCCCGCGCTTCAAGACGATGCAGGGCCGCCACGTCGAGCGCAAGGCCGGCTGGGACTGCCACGGCCTGCCCGTGGAACTCGCCGTCGAGAAGGAGCTGGGCTTCTCCGGCAAGGCCGACATCGAGGCCTACGGCGTCGAGGCGTTCAACGCGAAGTGCCGCGAGTCCGTGCTGCGCCACGTCGACGCGTTCAGCGAGCTGACCGAGCGCATGGGCTACTGGGTGAACCTCGACGACGCGTACGTCACCATGACACCCGCGTACGTGCAGTCGCTGTGGTGGGCCTTGAAGCAGATCTTCGACAAGGGGCTGCTGCAGGAGGACTACCGCGTGGCGCCGTACTGCCCGCGGTGCGGCACCGCGCTCTCGGACCACGAGCTGGCGCAGGGCTACGAGGAGATCACCGACCCGTCGATCTACGTCCGCTTCCCGCTGACCTCCGGCCCGCTGGCCGGCGCCGCGGACCTCCTGGTGTGGACGACGACGCCGTGGACGCTGGTGTCGAACACCGCCGTCGCGGCGCGCGCGGACGTGACCTACCGCGTCGCCACGCACCCCGACCAGCGCGCCGTCGTGATCGCCGAACCGCTGGCCGACAAGGTGCTGGGCGAGGAGTGGACGCTGACTAACACCTTCACCGGCGCCGAGATGGAGCGCTGGGCCTACCAGCGCCCGCTGGAGCTGGTGGAGTTCCCGGAACCCGCCCACTACGTCGTGCTCGCCGACTACGTCACCACCGACGACGGCACCGGCCTCGTCCACCAGGCCCCGGCCTTCGGCGAGGACGACATGGCGGTCTGCCGCGCGTACGGCCTGCCGTTCGTGAACCCGATCCGCAAGGACGGCACGTTCGAGGCCGACCTGGCTCTCGTCGGCGGCGCGTTCTTCCGCGACGCCAACGCCCCCATCCTCGACGACCTGGCCGCGCGCGGGATCCTGTTCCGCAAGGTCGACTACGAGCACTCCTACCCGCACTGCTGGCGCTGCCACACCGCGCTGCTCTACTACGCACAGCCGTCGTGGTACATCCGCACCACCGCGATCAAGGACGAGCTGCTCGCCGAGAACGAGGCCACC
>DAONOU010000322.1:0-2622 GCA_035409265.1 Arachnia sp.
ACGGCAGCGTGTACTACGACGAGGGCGTCTTCGTCGGCTACCGCGCGGTCACCGCCGACGGCCCCTCCCCGGCCTACCACTTCGGCCACGGTCTCACGTACACGACCTTCGCGTACTCGGACCTCGAGGTGCTCCCGGGCGACGGCGACAACGTCGCGACCGTCGCGGTCACGGTGACCAACACCGGCGAGCGCGAGGGCTCCGAGGTCGCCCAGGTCTACGTCGGCGCGCTGCCCGTCCCGGTCGAGACGCCGGAGCGCCAGCTCGCGGGCTTCGCCAAGGTCACGCTCGCGCCGGGCGCCTCCCAGCGCGTGGAGGTCGCGGTGCCGCGCCGCGCCGTGTCGTACTTCGACGCCGACGCCCACGACTGGGTCTCCGCCTCCGGCGAGGTCGTCCTGCTGGTCGGCGCCTCGTCGAACGACGTCCGCCTGAGCGGGAGCGTCGTCGTCTAGCGGCCACCACGAGGGGATCTACCAGCAACTCGCCCCAACCGGCACGGTCGTGCCGGTTGGGGCGAGCTGTTGGTGGACCGTCTCAGCGTCAGGCGCGGACCGCGGCGATGGCGTCGACGACGTAGTCCAGGTTGCCGGAGTTCAGCGCGGCGACGCACATGCGGCCGCTGTCCAGGCCGTAGACGCCGTGGTCGGTGCGCAGCGCCACCATCTGGGCCTTCGTCAGGCCCGAGTAGCTGAACATTCCCAGCTGGTCGGCG
Organism: Arachnia sp.; assembly: GCA_035409265.1. Classification (GTDB taxonomy): domain Bacteria; phylum Actinomycetota; class Actinomycetes; order Propionibacteriales; family Propionibacteriaceae; genus Arachnia. The sequence continues at coordinate 713 of DAONOU010000322.1, forward strand.
ACGAAGCCCATGTCGTCGATGCCGCGGGCGATCAGGCCGCCGACGAGGCCGTGACGCATCCGCTTGATCCGCTCGCGCATCTCCCCCAGCTCGTCGGCCCAGGAGGCGCGCAGCTCGTCGTCGGCCAGCACCGTCGCCACGAGCGCCGCGCCGGTGGTGGGCGGGTTCGAGTAGTTGGTGCGGATCACGATCTTCAGCTGGCTGAGCACCCGCTTCGCGACCTCGGCGTCCTCCGCGATCACCGACAGCGAGCCGACGCGCTCGCCGTAGAGGCTGAACGACTTCGAGTACGAGGTCGACAGCAGGAAGAACAGCCCGGCGTCGACGAACTTCGCGACGACGCGGCCGTCCTCCTCGATGCCGAAGCCGAAGCCCTGATAGGCCATGTCGAGGAACGGCACCAGCTGACGGCGCTGCAGCACCGCGATGACGCGGTCCCACTGCTCGGGCGTCAGGTCGTAGCCGGTGGGGTTGTGGCAGCAGGCGTGCAGCACGACGATCGTTCCGGCGGCCGCCTGGTCGAGGTCGGCGATCATGCCCTCGAAGTCGATCCCCTTCAGGCCCGCGTCGTAGTAGCGGTAGGTCTCGACGCGGAAGCCGGCCCGCATGAACAGCGCGCGGTGGTTCTCCCAGCTCGGGTTGGACACGAGCACCGTCGGGCCGGCGGAGAGTTCCGCGAGCAGGTCGGCGCCGACCTTGAGGGCGCCGGTGCCGCCGAGGGTCTGCACGGTGGCGACGCGGCCGGAGGCGGTGGCCTCGGAGTCCGCGCCGAAGATGAGTGCGCGGGCGGCCTCGCGGTAGGCGGGCATGCCGTCGATGCCGAGGTAGCCGCGGGGCTTGTGCTCGGCGGTCAGGCGCTCCTGGGCCTCCCGGACCGACGTCATGAGGGGCAGCTTGCCGTCGTCGCCCAGGTAGACGCCGACGCCCAGGTTGACCTTCTCCGCGCGCTTGTCGGCGTTGAAGGCCTCGGTGAGGCCGAGGATCGGGTCTGCGGGGGCGAGTTGGGCGCGTGCGAACAGCGACATGGTGGTGGATACCTCCTCTTTCCGCGGAAAGCCTAATACAAAGCCTCCCGAAGGCTGCTGCCCGTGCATTACTGTTCCTCCAACGCGGCAGGGAGGCATGATGAAGATTCCATTCGGCCAGTCACGCCAGTCGACCATCGGCATCGAGTGGGAGCTGGCGGTCGTCGACGCGACCACGCTGGAGCAGGTGCCCGAGGCCGAGGTCGTCCTCAGCCAGGTCGAGGACCCTGTCGACGGCCCCATCCGGCGCGAGTACCTGACGTCGATGATCGAGCTGGTCTCGGGCGTGCACGAGACCGTGGGCGCCGCCGTCGCCGAGTTGCGACAGCACCTCGAGTGGGCCCTCGATCTGCTGGAGCCGCGCGGGCTGACGCTGCTGGGCGTCGGCGCTCATCCCTTCGGGAACCCCACCAGCCAACGCCCCGGCGACAAGCCCCAGTACCGGCGCGTGACCGAGCGCAACGGCTACTGGGGCACGCAGATGGCCATCAACGGGCTTCACATCCACACGGGCATCGACGCCCGCGACAAGGCGCTCCCCATCGTCTACGGCCTCGCCCGCTTCGCGCCCTACTTCATCGCCCTCTCCGCCTCGTCTCCCTACTGGATGGGCGAGGACACGAAGTTCGCCTCCGAGCGCACCATGGTCTTCCAGCAGCTCCCCACCAACGGGCTCCCCTTCCACATGAAGGACTGGACGGAACTGGAGTCGTTCGCGTCGCAACTCGAGGGCGTCGGCATGATCCAGAACCCGTCGGAGATCCGCTGGGACGTGCGCCCCTCCTGCTGGGGCACCGTCGAGAACCGCACCATGGACTCGGTGCCGACGACGCTGGAGCTCGGCGCGCTCACGGCCTTCAGCCAGTGCGTCGTCGAGCGGATGTC
>DAONOU010000323.1:0-2614 GCA_035409265.1 Arachnia sp.
GTGAACGCTGCCGTCGACGCCCGGGTAGGTCCGCGGGTCGGCGGCCGGGGTGTCGTCGATGGAGGCCGGGATTGTCAGCGGCAGTCGGCCGCCGGGCTCGGCTGCGCCGGTCAGCACGCGGGCGAGCGCGTCGCCCTGGGCCTGGCCGGGGAACCATGCCTGCAGCAGCGCGGCGGGCTGGCCGCCCCAGTTCACGGTGTCGATGGGGCTGCCGGTCATCAGCACGACGATCGTCGGGGTGCCGGTGGCGAGCACGGCCTTCACCACGGCCTGCTGGCCGCTGGGGAGGGTCATGTGCGGGCGATCGTCGCCCTCGGCCTCGTAGGAGCGCGCGACGATGACGGCGACGTCCGCGCCGCTCGCGAGCTCGGCCGCCTCCTCGACCTCGGGCGCGAACACGCCCTCCGGCGGCACCCAGCCCAGGCGCACGCGCGGGCCGACCAGGAAGCCCTGGCCCGGGTCGTCGGCCGCGTAGTCGAAGCGGAGGTCGTAGGCGTGGCCACCCTCGAGGGTCAGGGTGATCCACTCCGTGGTGGTCGCGCCGTCCCCGCCGCCGCCGTTGAGGCCGCCGCTGCCCGCGAAGCCGCTGCCGGCCATCGGCGGGAGGGGCGCCATGTCGTCGTCGCGCTCGGCCTTCTCCGCCGCGTAGGACACGCCGTCGAGCGAGAACGAGTAGCTGCCGAGGCGGGTGATCGCGAACTCGTAGACGCCGGTCACGGGGACGGTGAAGGTGCCGGTGAAGCGCATCGAGCACTGGCCGTTGAGCTCCCCGGGCAGGCGTTCGTAGCGCGGCGAGCTGGCGTTGAAGCCGGGGAAGTTGTGGAAGCCGAGGTTGAACTCGATCGGTGCCTCGTTGCGGACGAGGAAGGGCTCGCCCTCGAGGTTGGTGTTGGTCCAGAACTCGCCGCGGAGGCCGCGGTCGCCGTCGGGCGTGCGGAAGAAGCTCGACGGGATGGCGTCCGGGCCGGCGAGCAGGGCGCCGGGCGTGACCGGGTCGGACCCGTAGGCGGTCACGATCTCGACGTCGTCGCCGAGGGCGCGCCGCAGGCCCACGATGGGGGAGACGCCCTTGGTCCCTCGGACCATCGAGCTGCCGCCGCCCTGCGCGCCGACGCCGTCGACGTCGGGGCCGATCAGCGCGACCGTGCGCACCCCGCTGAGCGGGAGCACGCCGTCGTTGCGGAGCAGCACCATCGCCTCCTCGGCGATGCGCTGGGCGACGGCGTGGTGGCCGTCGACGTCGAACTCCTCGATGACGGTGGGGTTCTCGATCTGGCCGAGGCCGACCAGCGGGCGCAGGATGTTGCGGACCTTCTCGTCGAGCACGGCCTCGGAGACCTCGCCGTTGTTCCAGGCCTGCCACAGCTGCCCGCCCCAGTGGCCCTCGCCGGGCTGCTCCTGGTCGAGGCCGGCGTTCGCCGACTGCGCGGTGGAGTGGTTGGCGCCGTAGTCGCTCATGATCCAGCCGCGGAAGCCGAAGCGGTCGCGCAGGATGTCGCGCAGCAGCGTGGTGTTGTCGCAGGCGAACTCGCCGTTGATCCGGTTGAAGGACGCCATCATGGAGGCGACCGCGCCCTCCTGGACGAGCGCCTCGAACGACGGCAGGTACAGCTCGTGCATCGTGCGCTCGTCGATGACGGCGTTGACGCTGGAGCGGTGGTCCTCCTGGTTGTTGATGGCGTAGTGCTTGGCGCAGGCCTGCACGCCCTGGGCCTGGACGCCCTGGACGAAGGCGACGCCGATCCGCGAGGTCAGCACCGGGTCCTCGCCGTAGGACTCGAAGGTGCGCCCGCCCACGGGCACGCGGGCGATGTCGACGGCGGGGCCGAGCGAGACGTTGTGGTCGGTGGCGCGGCACTCGGCGCCGACGATCGTGCCGTACGTGCGCGCGGTCTCGGGCTCCCAGGTCGCGGCCAGGGCGATGGGGGCGGGAAGCATGGTCGCCGTGCCCGCGTGCACGTCGCCCTTGTTGATCCGCACGCCGGCGGGGCCGTCGGCCATCTGGATGGCGGGCAGGCCGAGGCGCTCGAGCGCTCGCGCGTAGAAGCCGTAGTTCCAGTTCACCTCGCCGGTGACATAGGCGATCTTCTCGTCGATCGTCATCTGGCCGAGCAGGGCCTCGACACGCTCCTCGGTCTCGGGGCCGCCCCACGAGGGCGAGGGCGTGGCGTCGGGGGCTGCGGTGTCCGTCATGTGCACTCCAATGTGGCTTCGGGGCGCGGCCCGTCTTCGGCCGCGCGGGTCGTGTCGGAGTATGCCCCTGAAAACCATAAGACGTCAAGGTTTCGTAAAAGGGTTCTCCAGAAAACCAAACTTCTTTCGGTTTTAGGTTCGGCGTTGTGCGAGGATGGCCACCATGACCGCGCCCTACCTGGACCCCACTCTGCCCGTCGCTCAGCGAGTCGCCGACCTGCTCGGGCGGATGACCACCGAGGAGAAGGTGGGGCAGATGATGCAGCTGGACGCCCGCGAGGACCTCGACGACCAGGTCCTGCGGGTCCACGTCGGGTCCATCCTGCATACCTCTCCCGAGCGCGTGCTGCGCGCCCACGACCTCACAGAGCAGACCCGGCTGCGGATCCCGTTGATCGTGGGTGAGGACTGCATCCACGGG
>DAONOU010000324.1:0-2610 GCA_035409265.1 Arachnia sp.
GAGCGCGTCATGACCGTGCTCAGCCGCCGCACCAAGAACAACCCGGTGCTGATCGGCGAGCCCGGCGTCGGCAAGACGGCCGTCGTCGAGGGGCTCTCGCAGGCGATCGTGCGCGGCGACGTGCCGGAGACCCTGCGCGACAAGCAGATCTACACGCTGGACCTCGGCGCGCTCGTCGCGGGCTCCCGCTACCGCGGCGACTTCGAGGAGCGCCTGAAGAAGGTGCTGAAGGAGATCAAGACCCGCGGCGACATCATGCTGTTCATCGACGAGATCCACACCCTCGTCGGGGCCGGCGCCGCTGAGGGCGCGATCGACGCCGCGAGCATCCTGAAGCCGATGCTGGCGCGTGGCGAGTTGCAGACGATCGGCGCGACGACGCTGGACGAGTACCGCAAGCACATCGAGAAGGACGCGGCCCTCGAGCGCCGCTTCCAGCCGATCCAGGTGGCCGAGCCGTCGGTCGCCATGACGATCGACATCCTCAAGGGCCTGCGCGACCGCTACGAGGCGCACCACCGGATCACCATCACCGACGAGGCCCTCGCGGCCGCCGCGACGATGGCGGACCGCTACATCCAGGACCGGTTCCTGCCCGACAAGGCCATCGACCTGATCGACGAGGCCGGCGCGCGCCTGCGCATCCAGCGCATGACCGCGCCGCCGGACCTGCGGGAGTTCGACGAGGCCCTGGCGGCCAACAAGCTCCAGAAGGACGCGGCCATCGACGCGCAGGACTTCGAGCGCGCGGCGCGCCTGCGGGACGAGGAACAGAAGCTCAGGGCCCAGCGCGCCGAGCGCGAGGAGGCCTGGAAGCAGGGCGACTCGGACCTGCCCGCCGTCGTGGGCGAGGAGGAGATCGCCGTCGTGCTCTCCGGCTCGACCGGAATCCCGGTGTTCAAGCTCACCGAGGAGGAGTCGCAGCGGCTGCTCCGCATGGAGGCCGAGCTGGGCAAGCGCTACATCGGCCAGGAGGACGCCGTCAAGGCGCTCTCGCGCTCGATCCGCCGCACGCGTGCGGGCCTGAAGGACCCGAAGCGCCCCAGTGGCTCGTTCATCTTCGCCGGCCCGTCCGGCGTCGGAAAGACCGAACTCACGAAGGCGCTCACCGAGTTCCTGTTCGGGGACGAGGACGCGCTTATCACTCTCGACATGAGCGAATACTCCGAGAAGCACACCGCCTCCCGGATGTTCGGCTCGCCGCCCGGATATGTCGGTTACGAAGAGGGTGGCCAGCTGACGGAGAAGGTGCGGCGCAAGCCGTTCTCGGTGGTGCTGTTCGACGAGATCGAGAAGGCGCATCCTGACATCTTCAACTCGCTGCTGCAGATCCTGGACGAGGGTCGTTTGACCGACGCCCAGGGCCGCGTCGTCGACTTCAAGAACACGGTCATCGTGATGACGACGAACCTCGGCACGCGCGATATCTCGAAGTCGGTGAACCTCGGCTTCTCCCGCGCGGGGGACGAGGTGGGCAGCTACGAGAAGATGAAGGCGAAGGTGTCGGATGAGCTGAAGCAGCACTTCCGTCCCGAGTTCCTGAACCGCGTCGACGAGATCGTCGTCTTCCACCAGCTGTCGCAGGCGGATATCGAGCGCATCGTCGACCTGATGGTCGCCCAGATCGAGGGCCGGCTCAAGGACAAGGACATGGGCATCGAGCTCACGCCCGCGGCGAAGACGTTGATCGCCAAGCGCGGCTTCGATCCCGTGCTCGGCGCCCGGCCGCTGCGCCGCGCGCTCCAGCGCGACATCGAGGACATCCTCGCCGAGAAGATCCTCTTCGGCGAGCTGTCGGCGGGTCAGATCGTCCTGGTCGACGTCGCGGAGGAGGGAGCGGAGCTGCCGTTCCGGTTCACCGGCGTGTCGAAGGCCGACGCGCTCTCGCTCGAGCCGGCGACCGACAACGGTTGATCTTCACGCTGGTTGAGCCGCCGCGTGAGCGCTAGCGAACCGGCGTGTCGAAACCACTAAACCGAGCCCAAAGGCCGGGCCTCGCCAGACGGCGAGGCCCGGCCTCTGTGCTGCCGCTACTGTCGTCTCCGTGTTGGACTTTCTCCGAGGCGCCTACGGACGGGCACTCGCCCCCGCCGCGCGATTGCTCGCCGCGGCGGGGGTGAGGCCGGTTCAGGTAACGGTGGGCGGGACGCTCGGCGTCGTCGTCGCGTCGTTGACGCTGTTTCCCGCCGGCCATTTCCTGGCCGGCTTCCTGGTCGTCGCCTTCTTCCTGCTGGGCGACGGCCTGGATGGCACCTTGGCTCGGATCACGGGCCGGGAGAGCCGCTTCGGCGCGTTCCTCGACTCCACGCTGGACAGGCTCGCGGACGCCGCGGTGTTCGGCGGCCTCATCGTCTGGGCCGCCGGCGACGCGCCGGTCCTCCTGTTCTTCGGCCCACGGCTCGCCGTCGGCAGCGACCTCGCCATCCATGGGCCGGGGCTCATTCCCGGCCGCGCCGCGGTCCTGTGGCTCTCCCTGTCCTGCCTGGCCTTCGGCTTCCTGGTCTCCTATGCGCGAGCCCGCGCCGAGGCCTTCGGCGTCGACGCCTCCGTGGGCCTGTTCGAGCGCACGGACCGGCTGGTTGTCGCGCTGCTTGGCGTCCTCGCCGTCGG
>DAONOU010000325.1:0-2609 GCA_035409265.1 Arachnia sp.
GCGCCGCTCGGGCTGGCCGCCGTCGCCGAGTGCGCCGCGCTCGCCGCCGCGCGGGAGGGCGACGACCTGGAGCGCTGGGTCGAGGTCTTCCGGCGCCGGGCCGCCGCCGATCCGGTCACGACGTTCGTCGCCCGCGTATCCGGCGAAATCGCGGGATACGGCGCGATCGGATGGCTGGACAACGCGGAGGCCGACGGGGTCGGTCGCTTCCCGCCGGGGTGGTTCCTGACCGGGCTCGTCGTGGCGCCCGCCTGGCGACGGCGCGGCATCGGCGCCGTGCTCACCGCGCACCGCCTCGACTGGGTGCGCGGCCGCGCCGACGTCGCCTACTACTTCGCCAACGCGAGGAACGGCGCGACGATCGACCTCCACCGTCGGCTCGGGTTCGAGGAGGTCACGCGCGACTTCGCGATCCCAGGGGTTGCCTTCGCGGGCGGCGTCGGCGTGCTCTACTGGGCTCAACTGCGCGGTGCGGAGGCGTCGGGGACCGCCGGTCCTTGACCCGGATTGCGTCGACGGAGTCGGCCTGGCCGGTTCGAGAGACGGAGAGTGGACGGGTGCCGCTCAGTGCTTGGCGATGCAGAACTGGTTGCCCTGCGGGTCGGCGAGGGTGACCCAGCGGAAGGACTCGTCGCCGCGCTCGGCGACCAGGGTAGCGCCGGCGGCGAGCAGCTCGTCGCGGGTGGCGTCGAGGTCCTCGGTCACGAGGTCGAGGTGGATGCGGTTCTTGCCCGACGTCGGGTCGCCGACGTGCTGGATGGCCAGCGTCGGCGTCGATCCGATCATGATGAACCAGCCCTCGTTCTCCTCGACGATCGGGGCGCCCAGCCGCTCGGACCACCAGGTGGCGAGGGGGCGGGGATCGGAGGAGTCGATGGTGACCATGGCGATGTTGAGGCTCATGCGGTCACACTACGACGTCAGCGCAGGGTGAGGAAGAGGTCGGATCGCAGGAGGTTCGGGTCGCCGTCGGGGGTGGGTTCGGTGACGTAGATCTCGCCATAGCGGTCGTCGGGGGAGAGCCCCTGCGAAGCGACCCAGCCCATGAACCGGCCCCACGCGGCGCCGAGTTCGTCGTACGGGCCGACGTGGGTGACGACGGCGAGGCGCCCGGCAGGCAGCCCGGACGCGGTGACGTGCACGCCGTCGAGCTCCACGGCGGCGGGCAGCGGCCGGTCGACCGGGAAGCCGATCTCCACGGCGAACTCCGCCATGGGGTCGCCCTCGTAGACGGCGAGCGCCGCGCCGACCGGATGCAGTCCCGCGCCCTGGAGCGCGACCATGACGGGGCCGTAGGAGGAGTCGAACGCGGCGGGCAGCCCCTCGATCCGCATCCCCTCGTGCCGCACGACCGCGAGCGCGACGGCCTCGGTGTCGACGACCGTTGGTTCGGGCCATGGCCCAGAGGTCATCACGTCGGTGGTCATGGGCTTGCTCCCTTTCGCTGTGCCGCGCGGCGCGGTGGGTCGATCCTACCGGCGGCGTCTCCCTCGTGGAGTAGCCTTCGGCCATGCCGCGCGCCACCTGGGATGACCTGCCCGCGTCCGTCAGGGAGAGGGTCGAGCGGACCCTCGGTGCGCCGGTGGCGGAGCATCGGTCGTATCCCGGCGGATACTCACCGGGGACGGCGGACCGCGTCGTTGCGGCGAACGGGGCCGTCGCGTTCGTCAAGGCCGTGCATCCCGAGCACAATCCGCACACGCCCGCGCTGCACCGGGCCGAGCTGCGGGTCATGCGGTCGCTCCCTCCGGGCCTGCCCGTTCCGACGCTCCTCGACGGCTTCGAGTCCGACGGCTGGGTCGTGCTCGTGCTCGAACACGTCGACGGGGCGCACCCCGCCCAGCCGTGGCGCCGCGACGAGTTCCTCGCCGTCGTCGACGCCGTCCTCGACCTCGCGGACCGGCTCACCCCCAGCCCGCTGGAGCTCGGATCGGCCGTCGACGAGCTGCGCGACGGCTGGCAGGGATGGGCGCGGTGCAGCGCGAATCCGCTGCCCGACCTCGACCCGTGGCTCGCGGACCGGCTTCCCGGGCTGAACGATCGAGCCCGGCGCAGCCTCGACGCGATGGTCGGCGACACCCTCCTGCACCTCGACCTGCGAGCCGACAACCTCCTCATCCGGAGTGCGGAGGGGCCGATCGCCGAGCGCGTCGTGCTGATCGACTGGCCCTGGGCCGTCACGGGCGCGCGGTGGCTGGACGCCGCGCTGCTCACAGCCGAGGTCGCCGCGCAGGACGACGACGCGAGCCGCGCCGTCGCGGACGAGGCCCTTGAGCGCATCGCCGCCCGCTGCGGCGTGCCGCTCGACACGCTGGTCGACGCCGTCGTAGGGCTGCTGGGCTACCTCGTCTGGAACTCGCGGCAGCCCGACCCGCCCGGGATCCCGACGCTGCGCGCCTTCCAGCGGCGCCTCGCAGACGGAGTGACGACCTGGCTGCGGCTCAGTGGCTCCGAGGCCGCCGCGTCCCGGTCCGGCTCAACCAGCGCGTGAGGTCAGGTCAGATACTCAGCCAGGTGCTGGCCGGTGAGGGTTCCTGAGGCCGCGAGCTCGGCGGGGGTGCCCTCGAAGACGACGCGGCCGCCGTCGTGGCCGGCGCCGGGGCCGAGGT
>DAONOU010000326.1:0-2607 GCA_035409265.1 Arachnia sp.
CACCGAGACCAGGCGCGTCCTCGCCCTCGGCCTGCGGCTGTTCCGCTTCGACGGCCAACCCGTCGCGGTCCTGCAGCGCCGGATGAGCCGGATGCACGGCAACGGGCAGGGCGTCCTCGAGGCGATCTGTCCCGACGCTGACGTCTCGAACGCCGTCATCGAGCGCGCGACGACGCTCGCCACCGAGCACTCGGTGCTGCGCGGCAACGTGATCAGCCTCGAGACGCAGGGCTTCGAGGCCGAGGGCGACGGCTACCGCTTCCTCCCCCGGCCAGACGTCGCCGCCGACCAGGTGATCCTCCCCGACGGCGTCCTCGACCGGATCACCGGCCACGTGACCGGCATCGCGCGGCACGCCGAGGTCCTCCGCCGCCACGGCCAGCACCTGAAGCGCGGCGTCCTGCTCTACGGCCCGCCGGGAACGGGCAAGACCCACACGGTGCGCCACCTGATCGGCGCGGCCACCGGGCACACGGTGATCCTGCTCTCCGGCGAGACGCTCGCCCTCATCGGCCCCGCGACCGCGATCGCCCGCCATCTTCAGCCTGCGATAGTGGTGCTCGAGGACTGCGACCTCGTCGCCATGGAGCGCGACTACATGGGCGGCATGCGGCCGCTCCTCTTCCAGCTGCTGGACGCGCTCGACGGCCTGGACGCCGACGCCGACATCTCGTTCCTGCTCACCACCAACAGGGTCGACGTCCTGGAGGAGGCGCTCACGCAGCGGCCCGGCCGCGTGGACCTCGCCGTCGAGATCCCTCCCCCGGGCCCCCGCGAGCGCCGCAGGCTGCTGGAGCTCTACCGCGGCGACATCGGCTACAGCGACGCCGTGCTGCACGAGGTGGCGGGCCGCAGCGACGCGCACACGGCCTCGTTCTTCAAGGAGCTCATGCGGCGCGCGGTGCTGCTCGCGGCGGAGGAGGGCGAGGAGCCCGCCGACCAGCACCTCCTCGGGGCCCTCGCCTCGCTGCAGGCGGACCAGGACCGGCTCTCGCACAGCCTCCTGGGCGGCCTCGGCGGCGATCTGGACGGGTTCGTCGAATGACGCTCACGCGGTGGGGCTTCGGCCTGGGGACGCTCGGCCGCGACATGGTCGCCGCGCTGGTCTCCATGTACCTGATGTTCTACCTGACCGACGTGCTGGACGTCTCGGGCGCGCAGCTCGCCGCCATCACCGTGATCCTCGTGCTGATGCGGATCTTCGACGCCGTCAACGACCCCTTCATGGGCGTCATCGTCGACAACACGCGCACCCGGTACGGCAAGTTCAAGCCGTGGATCTTCTGGGGCGCCCTGCTGTGGGGCGCGGCGACGCTGGCCATCTTCTTCGACTTCGGCGCGCGCGGCTGGGGATACGTCGTGCTGTTCACGGTCGTCTACCTCGTCTACGAGATCGCCTACACCATCAACGACATCGCGTACTGGTCGATGCTGCCGTCGCTGACGCAGGACCAGAAGGAGCGCGAACGCATCGGCGTGGTGGCGCGGATCTGCGCCAACGTCGGCCTCTTCGCGATGGTCGTCGCGCTGGTGCCCGTCACGCAGGCGCTGACGGCGACGCTGGGGTCGGCGGAGGCCGCGTGGTTCACGCTCGCCTGCGTCCTCGTCGTCCTGATGCTGGTCTTCCAGTCGCTGACGCTGCTGCTCACCCGGGAGCGGGTCGCCACCACGCCGGAGGCCACGCCGCTGCGGGAGCTGTTCGCGGTGATCGGGCGCAACGACCAGCTGCTGTGGGTGACGCTCGCCATGGTGGCCTACATGACCGGCTACATCACCACGACGTCGTTCGGGCTCTACTACTTCAAGTACATCTTCGGCGACGAGGGCGCGTACTCGGTGTTCGCGGCCGTGCTCGGCGTCTCCCAGATCTCCGCGCTCGCGCTGTTCCCGCTGGTGTCCAAGCGGCTGCCCCGGGCCCGGATCCACCTGTACGCGACCGCGCTGTGTGCGGCGGGCTACGCCGTCTTCCTGGCCTCCGGGACGTCGCTGCTTGTCGCGGGGGTGGCCGGGGTGCTGTTGTTCGCGGGGCAGGGCGCCATCCAGCTGCTGATGGTGATGTTCATCGCCGACTCGGTCGAGTACGGCGAGTGGAAGCTCGGCCGCCGCAACGAGTCGGTCACGTTCTCGCTGCAGCCGTTCATCTACAAGTTCAGCAACGCCATCGCCAGCGGCGTCGTGGGCGCGACGCTGATCTGGACCGGGATCGACCGCGCGACGGGCCCGGACGACGTGACGGATACGGGGGTGGGCATCTTCAAGGGCGCGATGATGGTGGTGCCCATGGCGCTGGTGATCGTCAGCTACCTGACCCTGCGGGCGAGGTACCGGCTGGACGAGGCCACCTACGCCCGCATCGTCGAGGAGGTGAGGGCGCGCAATGAGGAGGCCGCTGAGCGGTAGCGACCGCGTCAGGGACCTGTACGCGACGCCGGCCGGGCGCGACGCCGTCGACAAGGCGCTGCTCCAGGCCGGGCTTCCCCGCGCAATCTCCCGCGCCCTTGGCGGGCTGCGTCTGTCCGCCGTCGACCGGGTGGCCGCGCGGGTGTTAGGTCCCGGCGTCGTGGACGCGATCGTCGGGCTTGCGAACGCCGAGGCCGACGACCCGCT
>DAONOU010000327.1:0-2597 GCA_035409265.1 Arachnia sp.
CGTCCCTGCGCCGCCGGGCCTGGTTCAGCCACGGCGGAGCGATCCCGACCCCCAAGGTCGGCGCGCTGCGCCCCGAGATGGAGCTGCGAGAGCAGCCCATGCCATCCCTCGACACGTGGCACACCGCGACGCACCTCGCCGGGGCCCTGTTCGGCGTGTCCGCGTCGGCCTATCTGACGCCGCAAGAGGTGGCCAACCTGGCCGAAGGCGTCCGACAGAAGGCCATCGAGCTGTCGCAGCCGGCGGCTCGGCTCGTGGTCGCGCTCGGTCACGCCACCACACTGATGTCGGTGCCCGCCGACAGCGACCGACTCACCACCGCGCGAGCGACCGCCGACCTCACCGACGCCCTGCGCGGCCTCGCCGGCCTGCCGCTTATCGAACGCCTCGCGGCGGCGTCCGTCGGGAATCCCACCTGGGCTGGACGGTCGCTCGCCAGCGCCGGCGAGGTAGCCCAACAGCTCGAACAGTTCCCCTGGACTCGGCTCGACCCGCTGCTGGCGGGCGCGTCGGGCGAGGGGGACCGTGCCGCCCGGGCGGCCGGCGTCCTGCGTCGGCTGCGCGAGGCGCTGGCGGCGTCCGAGCTTGTCACCCCCATCAGAGGGGCCCTCAAGGCGGCCGAGGACGCAGCCTTCGCCTGGCTCAGCGAGGCCGTGCCGATGGCCGGTTTGTCTTCCTCCGCAGACGCGTCACCAGCTGCCGTCGCGAGCAACGTGGCTACCAAGCCCGATGCAGCGTCCGGGCGAGCGCGCGTCCGAGGCCAGGCTGGCGTCCGTGAGGTCGGCCATCGGCTGCGCGAGTTCGTCGATCAGAACCCAGACGCAGACGTCATCGTTGAATGGCGCATCGAGTGACCGCAGAGATCATCGCAGGGACGACAGTCACCCCGGCAGTTGCACGGGCGTGGATTGATCGGGCGCGCCAGGACGACTACAGAGCTGGCGTCCTCGGCCTGCTCGCCTCGCCCGAGGCAACCCGCCACGAGACGTTCGCCCACGACGGCCAGCCCGTGCGGATCGTCACCGCGGCGTCCGTTCTCGCCGTCCATCAGGCGATCCGGGACGCCGTGCCGGGCGGCTGGCTGATCATCGTCACCGATCGCAGCGAAAGCGACCTCGGCCCCGGACTCCTTGCACACTTCGTCTGGCATCGGCTACGACATCCGGATGCGTGGCAGGGCGTCGCTCAGCGGTTCGGGGCCTTCAGCATCGACCCGCGCCTGAACGCGGACGCCCAGGCCCGCAACCGAGCCTTGGCCAGTGGGCTCCTCGAACTGTCCCCTGTCCAAGGATGGCCGGCTGCACCTGCGGGGGTGTTGACCAGGGATCACGCCTTCGGCTGCGTGGCGCGTTTCGGACTCGGACTTCCCGAGGGACCCATCGACTTGGTCGGCGCCCTGCATTGGTCGACCACTCCCGGCCTGCCAGGCACCATCGCACGGCTCCGTTCCCGAGCGGGCGATCCGCTGGTGGACGCCGTGCTCGACTGGGTTGCCGAGCAAGCCGGCGAGGGTCGCGATTTCGTGGCAGCACTCCTTCGCGGCGGGACGGCGTCCGACCTGGTGCCCCTGGGCGTCGTTCTGGACTGCCTGTTCGCCGACGGCACCTCGGACGCCCACCTTGCCCTCGCCCGTCTCCAGCACAGGTGGGGACAAGTTCCGCGTCCCGCGTTGGCCGCCGTCGGGCGCCTCTCATGCGTCGTCGTATCCGGTCTGCTAGGCGGCCAGGCCACGTCCGCGCAGGGTCGTGCCTTGATCAGCCGGGCAGACGACTTGCTGGTTGACGCAGGGGCTGTTGCCCTCGCCGGCTCGTCGCGGCTGCTCAGCGCGGGGCTAACGATGCGATTGCGGAAGCTCGCGGGAGCCCTGGATGCGCCGACCATCGATCTGTCTGCGATCGAACCGGCATGGTTGGCTGTCTCCGACCACCAGCTCGTTGACGATCCGCGCCTGCCTGCTGCGCGCGCCGGCGTCCGGCTGGCAAGGTGGCTGTCCACTGGGGACGCCGGTGGGCCGGCGACACTAGCTACCCTGACAGCACGCCACTTGGAGATCGACGGATGGGTCGACTCCGCCGTCAACGATGCAGAAGCCGGCGTCGATGACCACGCCCTTGCCGCCGCGCTCGAGCGGGTGTTGGACGCCGTCCGTGGGCGTCGAGATAGCCATGACCTCGCGTTCGCATCGGCCATCGCCCGAGAAGGCTGCGACGAGCGAGCGGAGGGTGTGCTGACGCTGGAGCGGTTGCTGCCCGAAATCGTTCTGCCGCTCGCAAAGCGGCAGCCCACGCTGCTGCTGGTGCTGGATGGCATGAGCGTCTCCGTCGCCGTCGAGATCATGGGACGCGTCGGATCGGGAGTGGAGTTCGGGCTCGTCGAATGTCTTCTGCCAGGGGCGTCCGAACGCACCGCTGCGCTCGCCGCACTGCCCAGCGTGACCGAGGCGAGCCGAACATCCCTCCTGACCGGACGTTTGGCGTCCGGACAGCAGGACGCCGAACGCGCCGGCTTCAAGTCGCTCGCACGCAGTCACGGGCTGGCGGAGGCGCCGCTATTCCACAAGCGGCTTCTCGACTCGGGACGCGGCTGCTATGCCCTGG